>NZ_RZTO01000741.1:0-3075 GCF_003997225.1 Mesorhizobium sp. M2C.T.Ca.TU.002.02.1.1 | reverse complement strand
CCTCAGACCCACCCCAGCGGCTCTCACGTGGATCAAGCGTTGCCGGGGCGTGATGATTGATACTGGATTTTTTTCGATTAATCTCCCGAAAGCTTTCACACCAACAGTCGAGCTGCCCCTTGCTTTCCAACACGCAATCCGAGACCAACGCCACCGATCTCGCCTATCATCTGCATTCGCAGACCAATCCTCAGGCCTTGTCTCGCGAGGGCGCCTATATCGTCGTCAAGGGCGATGGAACCCATGTCATCGACGAGAACGGCAAGCGCTATATCGACGCCATGGCCGGGCTTTGGTGCGCGTCGCTAGGCTTCAACAACCAGCGCCTCGGCCGCGCCGCGGCGACGCAGTACGAAGAGCTCGGCTACTACCATAGCTTCTATGGCCGGACGAATCCGAAGGCCGCAAATCTCAGCAAGAAGCTGGTCGAACTGACAGGCATGGCGGGCGGCAAGACGTTCTTCGTGACCTCGGGCTCCGAAGCCAATGAGACCATGGTCAAGCTGGCCTGGCTCTATCATGCATCGCGCGGCAAGCCGACCAAGCGAAAGATCATCGCCCGCGACCGGGCGTTCCATGGGTCGACAATCGTGGCCGGATCGATGTGCGGGCTTGAGATGATGCACCGCGAGTTCGGCTTACCGCTGCCCGGTTTCATCCATACGCTTTGCCCGAACAATTATCGAGTACGCCTGCCGGGCGAAAGCGAGGCGGAGTTCGTGAGCCGCCTGGCCGGCGAGCTGGAACGCATGATCCTGCGCGAAGGTCCCGACACCATCGCGGCCTTCATCGCCGAACCGGTGATAGCCGGCGGCGGCATCATTCCGCCCCCGGCCGGCTATTTCGAAGCCGTCCAGAAGGTGCTGGCAAAATATGACATCCTTTGTCTCGACGACGAGGTCGTCTGCGGCTTCGGCCGCACCGGCAACTGGTTCGGGCGCGAGACGGTCGGCATGACGCCGGACATGATGTCGCTCGCCAAGGGCATCACTTCGTCTTACTTTCCCCTCGCCGCGGTCGTGGTATCGCCGAAAATCCTCGAAGCCGTCGAACGCTACAATGAGAGCGGCACCTCCTTCGGCCACGGCTTCACCAATGCCGCACATCCGGTGGGCGCCGCCGTGGCGGCCGAGACCATCGCGATCTACGAGGAACTCGACATTGTCCCGCATGTCCGCAAGATCGGCGCGCGCCTGCACCAGAAGCTTGCCGAGGTGACGAAGGATTCGCCGATCGTCGGAAATCTGCGAGGCGTCGGCCTGATGTACGGCGTGGAACTCGTCGAGGATCCTTCGACCGGCACGCCTTTCGCGCCCGCGCGCCAGATCGGCGCGCGCCTGGCCGCCATCGCTTATGAAAACGGCCTTGTCGTGCGCGCGATGCGCGACACCGTCGGCTTCTGTCCGCCATTGATCATCGATGACAATGACGTCGAGGAAATCGGCGCCAAGCTGCAGAAGGCCCTGCGCGAAACCGAGAAGGCGGTTCAGGCGAAGTCGATCTGAGACCAGCAGGCATACCGCCATCCGGCCGGCAGGCCCGATGGCGGCCGGCCGGCGAGCCCCGGCATCCAATCGACACGCAGGCGCATTCGATGCCGATCCGGCAATCCGTTTTCACCAATGTCTATATTTGCGCCTTCGCGGCCTATGCCTGCTTTTCGACCTCCGACGCGTTCACAAAGGCGCTGCACGGGCCGCTGAGCGTTTTCGAGATCGGTTTTTTCGAAAACCTGTCGGCCTCGATCGTGCTTCTGGCCACCCGCCACGAGAACGAGCGTTGGCTGGAGTTCTGGAAGATGAGCCGGCCCTGGCCGGTGCATTTTCGCGCTCTATGCGGCGTCCTGTCGAGTTTGTGCGCGATCTACGCCTTCACGACCATCCCTCTGGTCGACGCCTATTCGTTGATCTTCCTGGCGCCGTTTTTCGTCACGGTCATGTCCGTGCTGATCCTGAAGGAGCATGTCGGACTCTGGCGGTGGTTCGCCGTCATGCTCGGATTTGCCGGCGTCCTGCTCGCGGTCAAGCCGGGCTTCCAGGCGTTTCATCTCGGACATCTGAGCGCCGCGGTCGCCGGCCTTTCGACCGGCACGTCGATCATAATAATGCGCAGCCTCGGCTCGTCCGCGAAGAAGACCAGCATTCTGGGGATGCTGTTCCTCTACCTGGTTTCGATCAACGGCCTGGGCATGCTGCTCAGAGGTTTCAGCGCACCTTCCCTGCATGACCTGCTGCTGATGGCGCTTTCAGGTCTTTGCGTCGGCCTCGGCCAATGGGCTTTCGTCAGTGCCGCGCGATACGGCAACGCCACGCAGATCGCGCCCGTCGCCTATTCACAGCTTGGCTGGGCGATGTTCTTCGGCATCATCGTCTTTCACGAGTATCCCGACTTGCTGGCCATCGTCGGGGTTGGAGTGATCGCGAGCGCCGGCCTGCTGACCGTGTTGCGGGAGCGCGTCCGCCGGATCAAGCCGGCCAATCCGCCGGGGATCCGTTGACGCGCGCCAGTGACGGCGATTCCCGGGCCGTTCAGGCGCGCGCATCTTTTCCAGGGCCGCCGAGAAGACGTCCTCGGCCCCGATCTTCCCTGGCTTCAGAAACAACGAAATCCGCCGCGCATCGCGAGAGATGCAGGAACCCGCGCCAAGCTCGTCGAATGGAAGAACCTGCATGCTTTGAATGCCGAGCGCTTCGACGATCGCACCCGACGTTTCGCCGCCTGAAACGACGAACTTGCGGACACCCCTCCCGCCCAAGCCCTTGGCTATGCCGGCCAGGATGGCTTCGGCCTTGCGCGCCGCGCCCATTATGCCGAACTTGGCCTGGGCATCGGCAACCGACGCGACATCCCCGGCGACCGAAAAGCCGATCGGCTGGCCGGCGCCGAGCTTTTCGTCCGCCCAGGCAAGCGCCCGCGCCATCAGGGTATCTTCATCCGCCTCGCAAATATCGATGTCCAGCATCGGATTATCTTGCGCGAAATGATCGCGCTGCCGCAACGTGACGCCGCTGCAGCTTCCCACCAGCACGACTTCACCACCCTCAGCGCGAGCCACCGGCGACGGGGTCCGACGGC
>NZ_RZTO01000740.1:0-3082 GCF_003997225.1 Mesorhizobium sp. M2C.T.Ca.TU.002.02.1.1 | reverse complement strand
ATTTGGACTTGAGCCAGCGCTCGGTCAGCCCGCGCGTCGAGACCACGATGCTCGGGCCGTCGTCGCTCTGGGCATACCGCAACCCGTCGAGCATGCCGTAGCCGATATCGGAAGCGTTGAGGCTTTCGATGTTGTTGGTGCCGGTCGCCGGGAAACCTTTGACCGAAAGCGGACCGAGAATCGCGGCGAGACGCTGCTGGAGGTCGGCCAGCGCTTTCTCGTTCTGCGCATCGATGGTTTCGATGGCCGTGTTGGCGCTTTCCTGCGCGGTGATATCGGCGATCGCCTTGTCGCGCGCCGCGATATAGTCGTCTTCCGGCGAGGCGGCGAGCGCCGTGCCGCCCGCAAGTGCAAAGAGAAGCGTTAAGACCAACCGCATGCTGCAACCCCAAGGTTAGCGATCAAGACCCCTTGGCAGCAATCGCCCGACTTGGCGGCTTTTGCGTGGCGGAAATCAGGGTGGGAGCAAATCTTTATTCCGCTTCTCCACCTCGGCCTTGCGCAGCAGGAACCGCTGGATCTTGCCGCTCGGCGTCTTCGGCAGCTCGCTGACGAACTCGACCTCGCGCGGATAGGAATGCGCCGACAGCCGCTTCTTGACATGCTGGGCAAGCTCCTCGGCCAGCGCCTCGCTGCCCTTGAAGGCAGGCGCCAGCACCACGAAAGCCTTGACGATCTCGGTGCGCTGCGGATCGGGCACGCCGACCACGGCCGCCTCGTTGACCGCCGGATGCTCTATCAGCGCGCTTTCGACATCGAAGGGTCCGATGCGGTAGCCGGACGAGGTAATGACGTCGTCGGCCCGGCCGATGAAGGAAACCGAGCCGTCCGGCTCGTATTCCACCGTGTCGCCGGTGCGGTAATAGCCGCCGGCGATCGCCGGCGTCTCCGCCTGGTGGTAGCCGCCAAACCAGCGCAGCGGTGATCTGGCGATGTCGACGGCAAGCACGCCAGGCTGGTTGGGGCCGAGCTCATTGCCTTCGTCATCCAGCACCACCATGCGGTAGCCCGGCATGGCGAAGCCGGCGGAGCCCGCGCGGACAAGATGCTTAAGCCCGTGATGGTTGTTGACCATCATGCCGTTCTCGGTCTGGCCGTAATGGTCGTGGATCGGCGCGGCGAGGTTGGCGTCGAACCAGCGGATCACTTCCGGGTTGAGCGGCTCGCCGGCACTGCTCACCACGCGCAGCCTGCCCTTGACGCGGGAGGCGGCCTCCGGTCCTTCCGCCATCAGCAGGCGATAGGCCGTTGGCGAGCCGGCAAGGCTGGTGACGCCCAGGCGCTCGATGATGCCGTAGGTCGATTTGGCGTTGAAGGCGCCTTCGTAGAAGGTGGTGGCGACGCCGAGCTGCAAGGGCCCGGTGATGGCGTAGTAGAGCCCGTAGGCCCAGCCGGGGTCGGCGATGTTCCAGAAGACGTCGTCGGGCGTGAGCCCGATCGCGTCGCGCATATAGGTGCCGAAGGCAAGCAAGGCGCTCAATGGCACCGGCACGCCCTTCGGGTGCCCGGTCGTGCCGGAGGTCGACATCATCATGAACAGGTCTGAGCCCTTGCGCATGACCGGCTCGCAGTCGGGGGAGGCGGCTGCGATCGCCACGCGGAAGTCGATATCGCCGGCGGGCAACATGTCGCCGGGGCCAAGGATGGTGGCAATGCGCGGACGGTTTTCCACCTCGTCGAACTTGCCGCGGTTGGCGGGGTTCGTGACTACCAGCTTCGCCTTGCTGTAGCTCAGCCGATGCTCGATGGCCTTCGGCCCGAAAGCGGTGAACAGCGGCTGGTAGACCGCGCCGACCCGCCATGTGCCGAGGATCAGCGCCACCAGCTCGGGAATGCGCGGCAGCATGCCGGCCACGACATCGCCCGCGCCCACGCCGAGATCCTTCAGCATTGTGCCGACGCGGCCGGACATATCGGCCAGATCGTCGAAGGAATATTCGCGCAATTCCCCGTCGGCCGAGATCGCGCGCAGCGCCAACCGGTTCTCGCCTGTATAGCGGCCGCAGCATTCGACATAGGCATTGATGCCGGTGGCGGGGTCGCCGTGAAGGCGCGCGATCTCGTCCTCGATGCGGAAGCGCTCGACGGCATCTTCGTAGCGCGGCAGCGACGCTGGCGTGTCGGTCATGGCAATCCTCCCTTTGGCGGCGGTCATCTTCCCATGATCGCCGCCGAGGGAGATTGCCCGAAAAGATGTCGCTGGTTGATTGCGGCGAAAGTCGCGGCAGGCAAGCAAGCTCCACGAAAGACGGCCGGCTTTCGCGGCGTTAAACGTTTCCGATCAACAGGCTGGACCCGATATCGGAATCAGGACCTGAACCGCCTAACCGCGCTTCCGATAAAGGCTCAGCGTTATATCCTTGCCCAAGCCCGCGGGCGCCAGCATGAAGTAGTCATAGGTCGCGACCTTGCCGCCTGGCCCGACCAGTCCCTTCGACCAGATCGAGGCTTCCTCCACCCGCATCTCGGCCCATTGGCGCGCGAAGTCCGGGCTTAGCGCCTTGAGCGGGTCGAGCACGGCGGAGATGTCGGCCGCCGACGCGTAGCCGACGGTCGCAGCGCGGAACTGGCCGATAGCCGAGCGAGCCACAACCTCCCAGTCGGCAAACAGCACACGCCAGGCCGGGTCGAGGAAGAGCCGCTTGAGTAGGTTGCCCTTCGTCGGCTCCTCGGGATCGAAGCCGCCGAACAAGTCCGCCGCCTCGTCGTTCCAGGCAATGAAGTCCCAGGCGCGGTTGAGCACATAGGCCGGATTGGGCGAGAGCGCGGCAAGCAATGCGGCAATGCGCGGATCGGGCGAGGGGCCTTCGGGCGCCATCGCTTCGGGCAGCCATTCCGGCTTTGCGAGCTTGAACAGGTGCTGACGCTCCACGGGCAAGAGGTGCAGCACGTCGGCCAGCGCATTGAGCACCGGCGCGGAAGGGTTGGCCTCGCGGCCCTGTTCCAGCCATGTGTACCAGGTGGCGCTGATCCCGGCGAGCAGCGCGACTTCCTCGCGCAGCAGCCCGCTTGCGCGGCGTCGCGTGCCGGTGCGGATGCCGTGCCGCGACGGCTCGACGCGCTCGCGCATGGCGCGCAGGAA
>NZ_RZTO01000073.1:0-13115 GCF_003997225.1 Mesorhizobium sp. M2C.T.Ca.TU.002.02.1.1 | reverse complement strand
CGCGATGTCCGACGCGTGCCGCCGGGCGCCATCGACCCGACCGTGAAGAACCTGCAATGGGGCGACTTCGTGCGCGGCATGCTGGAAGCGCGGGACCGCGGCGCCAACTACCCGATCCTGACCGACGGCGACGGCAATCTGACCGAAGGCTCCGGCTTCAACGTCTGCATCATCAAGGACGGTGTGCTGCGCACGCCGAAGCGCGGAGTGCTGGAAGGCGTGACGCGCAAGACGGTGCTGGAAGTCGCCAAGGCGAACGGCATCGAATGCCATGTCGAAGACGTGCCGGTCAGCGCTGCCTATAATTGCGACGAATTGCTCTTTGTCACCACCGCCGGCGGCGTCATGCCGATCACCAAGCTGGACGGCGTCGCGATCGGCAATGGCGAAGTCGGGCCGATCAGCAAGACGATCTGGAAGGCTTACTGGGAAGCGCATTACGACCCGATGCGCAGCTTCGCGATCAACTACTGAAGCGTCGAGAGCAGGCCGAGCAGGCTTCGACCATGATGGCGTTTCGTTGAATCGCCATCACGGCCTAACTCTTTGTTTGAGCATGATCTCTGTCCGAAAACCGGTTCCCACTTTTCGGGATCATGCTCCAGAGCAACCCGCCGCGGACCGATGCGGCGGCTTTGCTTTGGCGGCGATCAGGCGATCTTGCAGGCTTCGTCGAAGTCGAGACGCGGGAGCCTCGCGAACAGGCCCGCCGGGTCCCCATAACCCAGATTGACCAGGAAATTGCTTTTCCAGCTTGTCCCGGCGAAGAAGGCCTCGTCGACAAGCCGGTTCTTGAAACCCGACATCGGTCCCGCATCGAGGCCGAGCATGCGCGCGGCGATGATCAGATAGCCACCCTGCAGCGTGCCGTTGCGAAACGCGGTTTCATGCGCGACTTCGGGGCTCGACGTGAACCACGAGCGCGCGTCGGTATGCGGAAACAATTGCGGCAGCCGATCATAGAAGGCTTCGTCATAGGCGACGATGGCGGTAACCGGCGCCGCCATCGTCTTTGCGGCATTGCCGCTGCTCAAGGCAGGCCTCAGCTTTTCCTTGGCCTCGGGCGACTTGACGAAGACGAACCGGCCCGGCGAGCAGTTCGCCGACGTCGGCGCCATTTTCAGAAGGTCGTAGAGCCGGCGAAGCGTGTCGTCGGACACAGGCTTGTCTGTCCACTTGTTGTGGGTGCGCGCCGTCGTGAAAATGCTGAAGTCGTTCATCGCGACCCTTCGATCCTTGAACATGAAGTCGATGGGACGCGCCGCCTCAAGCCGAGCGAGAGACGCCGACAGTCCCACGGTTGCCGCCGTAGCGCGGCGATCCGCCATGAGCGGATCGCCGGTGGCTCGCGAGCGGCCATCAGCGAGCGATCTTGAGCCGGGCCAACACCAGCGGGTTTTCGTTCGCCGGGATACGCGTGCGTTCCGCCTTCAGTTCCGCAAAGGCCCGCTCGCTTGCCTTCAGCGTCTGGTCGATATCGGCAGCCGTCATGGCGGCGTTCAGGAACATGTTGTGGTAGGGATGGAAGTACACGCCATGCTTGAGCGCGCTTGCCACCCAGGCATAGCCGAGGCGCATATCGGGATCTTCGTGGAACAGGATTTGCGGCATCTGCACCGGGCCGGTCTGGCGCAAGGAGAACCCGAAGGACACCGCCTGTTCCTCGAGCCCTGCCCTCAGCCTGTTTCCCAATTCGACCGTGCTTTCCAGGTATCCGGTCTCGCGGATCAGCCGAAGCGTTTCCAGGCCTGCCGCCATCGGCACGGCCGAAAACCAGAAGGATCCGGTGGCGAAGATCGACCGGGCGGCCGCGTAGAAACGCTGCGAGCCCATCATCGCCGAGATCGGATGACCGTTGGCGATCGCCTTGCCCCAGCAACTGATGTCCGGCTCGACGCCCAGGATCGACCATGAGCAGTCGCGGGCCAGCCTGAAGCCTGCGCGAACGTCGTCGACGATGAGCGGCGCATCGAGGTTGTCGCAGATTTTCCGGACGGCTTTTGCGAAATCCTCGGACGGGATCAGCTGGTCGGCAAAGACCTCATGCTTGAAGGGTGTCGCGAAGATTCCGGCGACGTCGCCCTCTGCCGAGCGCACCGCTGCCTCGAGGCTTTCCAGATTGTTGTATTCGTAGGTGATGATCTGCTTGCGCTCGTCGTCGACGATGCCGGTACGGTTCGGGGTGCACCATGGCTGCGAGCCATGATAGGCGCCGGTGGCGACCAGGATCTTGCGACGCTTGGAGTAGGCCCGCGCGATCGTCATCGCCATGGATGTCGCGTCGCTGCCGTTCTTGCAGAACATGGCCCAGTCGGCGTGCGAGACCATCGAGACCATCGCCTCGGCCAATTCGACCATCAGATAGGACGGTCCGGTCATGGTGTCGCCGAGTTCCGCCTGCCTGCGCGCGGCGGCCTCGATATCGACGTTTCCATAGCCAAATAGATTCGGTCCATACGCGCTGAGATAGTCGATATATTCATTACCATCGACATCCCACAGCCGGGTGCCGCTGGCGCGACTGAAGAACTGCGGAAAGTCAGGCGGCAAAAGCGCTGTAGATTCATGACCATACATTCCACCTGGTATAACGCGCCTGGCACGTTCCAGAAGTTCAGAATTGCGGCTGTTCGACCAAGGCATGGATATGTGACCCCTGTTTTCGAGGCAGGCTATAGCAAGAAAAATATCTGCTATCAACGATGAATCCGATGGATTGCCGCTTCCGTTTCAGCTACAAATATCGAAGGCGGAATGCGTGAGCCGGCCAGGCTCGCGCAGACCAGCCTGCAGCGCCGAACATATAAGGAGATGCCAAATGGCAGGGTTGATCGAAGGAGAAGCCGGACTTGCCCAAGGCAATCTCGGTTCGATCGGCTGGTAGAAGCGGCGCCACCAAACAGGAAATCTAAGCCAAAAAAGGGGAATCCATGGACATGATCAGGAATGGTCTGAGCAGACGCAGCGTTCTCAAGCTTGGGGCCGGGACGGCCGCGGCATCCTTTCTTGCAATGCCGGCAATCGGCCGGGCGGCTCCCACCTCGCTTTCCGTCGCCAATGGCGGCGGCGCGCTGGGCGATGCCTTCAAGGCGGCATGCTTCGATACGTTCGAGAAGAAGACCGGCATCAAGATCATCAGCGCCCCCTACATGGAAGGCGCACGGCTGAAGGCGATGGTCGAGGCCGGCGCGGTCGACATCGATGTCACCGATACGGACTCCTCGGAAGCGGCGCCGCTCGCCGTCGCGGGTCTTCTGGACGAGATCGATTACAGCGTCGTGCCGAAGGACGGCCTGATCGACGGCGCCGTCAGCAAATACTGGACGTCGTGCTACATCGCCGGTTGCGTTCTGAGCTGGAACACGGATTCGGCCGAGGATGGCCGGCCGAAGAACTGGCAGGAGTTTTTCGACCCCAAGGTCAAGGGGCGCAGGACGCTCTGGAAGAACGCCGCGCAAACCATGGAAGTGGCGGCACTCGGTGCCGGCCAGACGCTGGACAAGCTCTATCCGATCGACATCGACCGGGCTTTCGCGATGCTTGACGGCATCCGCTCCTCGATCACCTGGTGGACCTCGGGAGCCCAGAGCGCGCAGCTCCTGGCCAATGGCGACGCCGATTTCGGCATGTGCTGGAACGGCCGCGTCGACCCGGTCAAGCAACAGGGCGGCCCGATCGACTACACGTTCGACTACTCGCTCCACACGCCGGGCATCTGGAGCCTGCCGAAAGGCGGGCGCAACCGCGACACCGCCATGAAGTTCATCGCCCACTGCATGGACCCCGAAGTCCAGGCTGCCTTCTCCAAGCTGATCCCTTACGGACCGACGAACGACAAGGCCTTCGACATCCTGTCCGCGGAAGAGCGCGCGCGCATGCCGAGCTCTCCGGAGAACCGGAAGCTTTCGATCGCCATCAACGGCGACTACTGGCTCGAGAACGGCACGAAGATCTACGACCGCTTCAACACCTGGGTCGTGGCGAAATAGGCTGAACATCCGGCTCGGAACTGCGCGGGCGATTCTGTCGCCCGCGCAGTTCTGTCGTTGAAATCGCTGCCGCTCGCTTGCGCAGGAGCGCAACGATCCACTGAAATGGCCCCGACATACGGATCCACGAGTCAGGACTTGTCCACGCCATGAAGCATCGCAGCTTCCTGCTTTATCTTCCCGTCGCGCTGCTGCTGACGCCCTTCTTCCTCGCGCCGATGGCGGTGATCGGGACCGAGAGTTTCAGCGGCCAGCACGGGATCGGAGCCGAGTACGTCAAGGTCGTGACCGATCAGGGCATCCGGACCGTTCTCTACAACACCTTCTACGTTGCCGCGATGGTGACGATCCTGTCGCTGCTGATCGGATATCCGATCGCCTACGTCCTGGCACGGCTCAAGGGACGATGGGCGACGATCGGCATATTCCTCATCTTCCTGCCTTTCTGGGCCAGCACCGTCATCCGCTCTTTCGCATGGATGATCCTGCTTGGCCGCAAAGGGCCGGTGAATTCGATCCTTCTGGGCATCGGCCTGATCGAGGACCCCATCCGCTTCATCGACAACGGGCTGGGACTGATGATCGCCATGACCTACATCATGGTGCCGTTCATCGTCGTGCCGGTCCTCAACGGCTTGCGCGCCATCGACCCCAACCTGCCGCGCGCCGCCGCCGTGCTCGGCGCGAATCCCTGGCGCCAGTTCCTGGCCGTCACGTTGCCGCTTTCGATGCCCAACGTCGCGGTCGGCTGCACGATCGTCTTCGTCACCTCGCTGGGCTTCTTCGTAACGCCTTCGCTTCTGGGGGGCGATTTGACCGTGGTCTCGATGCTGATCAGCGAGCAGGCCAACAGGCTGCTGGACTGGCCGCTTGCATCGGCTCTGGCCATCATTGTGCTTTTGCTGACGATCGTCATCTTCGCCCTTCTGCGGCTCAGCCAGCTGGCTTCCCGGCGCAGGGGCAACGCGCGGTCTGGAGTGTTCGCATGAGCGTTTCGGAGAAAAGGCTATGGGCTGCCTGGAGCCGGTTCCTGACCGGGCTGGTGGGCGCGATCCTGATCGGATTTCTGGTGCCCATCCTGGTCGTGGTGGCGGTGTCCTTCCAGAGCAAATCCTATCTGTCGTTTCCGCCGAACGACTTTTCGCTGCGCTGGTACCAGCAGTTCATCGGCAACGACGATTATCGGTCGGCGATCTTGAACAGCATGATGATCGGCGCCTCCGCCGCGGCGCTCGCGACCGTTGCCGGGATTTCGACGGCGCTTGCGGTCGTGCGCGCCGGGGCGCCGGGCTCGGCGATCGTCAGCGCGCTTTCGATCGCGCCCGCGGTGCTGCCGCAGATCGTTCTTGCGATCGGGCTGTTTCCGATCAGCGTGTGGCTGGGCCTCCAGGGGACATTATGGGCCGTCATCCTGGCGCATGCCGTCATCGGCTTGCCCTTCCCTTTCATCACGGTTTGCGGTGCGCTCACGTCCTATTCGAACCGCATCGAGATCGCCTCGATGACCCTGGGGGCGAATGCCTTCCAGACTTTCAGGCTGATCACCTTTCCAATGATCCGCCCGGCCGTCATCGCCGGCTTCATCTTCGCGTTCGCGGCCTCGCTGGACGAGCTGGTGCTGGCTCTGTTCCTGAGCAGCCCGTCGACCCGCACCCTGCCATTGCTGCTTTGGGAACAGCTCAATTTCCAGGTCACACCCGAAATCGCCGCCGCGGCCAGCGTCATTCTTGCGGTGACAAGCCTACTCATTCTTGCGGCAACGCTGTTGCCGCGTCTCGACAAGGACAATTAGGATGCTGCAGATGGTAAGCCGATCGGCAACGACAGCGGAAAGCCGTGCCGCGGGAGGGGCCGCGGTTTCGATCTATAACCTTTGCAAGCGCTACAACAATTTCGAAGCCGTCGTCCCGACATCCGTCGAGATCGCGTCCGGCGATTTCTTTGCCATCATCGGACCGAGCGGCTCAGGAAAATCAACGCTGCTCGGCATGATCGCCGGCTATATCGACCCGAGCGCGGGGCGCATCGTGGTCGATGGGCGCGACATCGTCCCCGAGCCGATCTATCGCCGCAACATCGGCATGGTGTTCCAGAACTATGCCCTGTTCCCGCACCTCTCGGTCGCCCAGAACGTCGCCTATCCGCTGAAGATCCGCGGCGTCGCCAAGGATGAGATCGCAAAGCGCGTGCGCGAAAGCCTGGCCATGGTCCGGCTGGAAGCCTTCGCGTCGCGCATGCCTTCCGAGCTCTCCGGCGGCCAGCAGCAGCGCATCGCGCTGGCGCGGGCTTCCATCTATCAGCCTTCGATCCTTTTGATGGACGAGCCGCTGGGCGCGCTGGACAAGAATCTGCGCGACGAGATGCAGGAAGAGATCAAGCGCTTCCAGCAGGAGCTGGGCGCGACCGTCATCTATGTCACCCATGACCAGCAGGAAGCGGCATTCCTGGCCGACCGCATCGCCATCATGCGTGACGGCGCCATGACGCAGATCGGCAGCCCGCGCTCGCTCTACGAACAGCCGAAGAGCCGCTTCGTCGCCGAATTCCTCGGCGAGGCTTCCATTTTCCCGGTCAAGACGGCGTCGGCGAAACTGGCCGACCAGACCTGCCGCATCACGCTCGAAGACGGGACCGAAGCGGTCATCCGAACCGGCGAGGATGGCGGACCAGGCCGCTTCGCATGCATCAGGCCCGAACGCATCACCATCGGCCCGAAGGCTCGGGGCCTGGCGAACTCCTACACGGGCGTCGTGCGTGAGAGCCTCTATACGCCCGGCAGCATCCGATACCGCGTGGAGTTGAAGGATGCCGGTTGCCTGCTCAAGGTCCGGGCGCTGCCCCAGCACAACACCGAAGTGTTCGAGACCGGCAGCTCGGTCGATATCGGCTGGTCCGTCGACGACATGACCATCCTGGCGGAGTAGCTGCTAGCCGGGCAGCGTCGGCCGATTAGTTGCGTTAGGCCGGCCGCTGCTGGCCATAGGTCTTGTAGCGGTCCTTCACCACGCTGAGCTCGTCGGCCGTCAGCATCACCGGGCGCCCCATCATGCTGGCAATCATGTATTGCCTGGCGAGCGTTTCCAATTTCTCGGTTCGCGCGAGCGCGGTGGCAAGATCCGGCCCGTAGGCGATCATGCCGTGATTGGCGATAAGGCAAGCGTTGCGTTCGGCGAGTGTGCGCACCACGGCGCCGGCAAGGTCCGCCGTGGCGAAGGGCGCGTAGTCCGAGCAAGGAACGTCATCGCCTCCGAACGAGGCGATCATATAATGGAACGCCGGCAGGCCCTGCCTGAGGCACGACAAGGCCACGCAATGGTCGGGGTGAGCGTGCACGACGGCCTGAGCCTGGGGGAAGGCCCGGTAGATTCCCGCATGCATGTTCCATTCGCTCGATGGACGGAAATCCCCATCCCATCGGCCCTCGAGCGTCATTTCGACCATCGCGGCGGCATCGAGTTTTTCCGGAGAAATCCCGGTCGGCGTGATCAGCATGCCGTCCTCGCCGAGCCGCAGGCTGATGTTGCCCGAGGTTCCGCTGTTCAGTCCCTTCGAAGCGATCGAGCGGGTCGCGTCGACGAGCGATCGACGCATGGATTGATCTTTCATTGCACCCTCGTCGTTGGCGGCCATTGCTCGAGATAGGGTTCGGTCCTTGCCGGCCGGCGCATCTCCTCGAGCACGGTTGAAAAAACATCGATCCCGCCGAGCTTGCCGGACTTCAGCATCAGCCCGACCTGAAACGGCATTTCGGCGATCATGCGTCCCGTCCCCAGGCCCTGGTATGGTCCGACGATGAAGCGGCTGATGGGCAATCCGGGCACGATGGCGCCGGCCGTCTCGCCGCCGGCGACGACCATACGCCTGACACCGCCCTCGAAGATCAGCCGGTGCGCGAGTTCGGTGAGAAAATTCTCGGCCGCGCGTGCCACGACGTCGCGGCCATATTTGCCCTGCAAGCGTTCGACCTCCTGCTGCGGCGCCATTGTCGCGATGGCGACCGGCCGGTTGGCCGCGATCGCCCGTTTGGCCGACGCAAGCACCGGCGCGCCGAGGTCTTCGCCCTCCATGAGCCGCGCAAGGTCGACGCTGACGATCTCGTTTTCCCTGCCGAAATGATCGAGTTGTTCGGCGGTCCGCGGCGCGACGCTTCCCGCCAGGACGACGGCCGGACCCTCGATGCCCGGCAACTCCGCCGCCTGAGGATTCGCAAGCCTGCCGCTGCGTCGCCACGACGTCGGCAGATGCGCCGCCACCGAGGCATTTCCGGTCATAAGCGGCATCTCGGCGGCCGCTTCGGCAATGGCGGCAAGATCGCGTTCGTAGATCGTATCGACCACCGCGAAACGCGTCCCCTCCCGCGCCAGCGCCTCGCAACGCTCCGCGATCGCCTTCGAACCGCGATCGACGACCGGATGCGCGATGAGGCCGACGCGGCTCCTGCTCTGCGCGGCGAGAACGCGCACGATGTTGGAATCCGTCATGGGGGTGAGAGGATCGAACCGCTTCGGCGATTCGGCCAGGATTTGCGAACCGCCGAACATGTAGCCCTGGAACACGGTGCGCTGTGTCTCGCAGAGCGCCGGGCAGAACAGCACCAGCCTGGCGCCAAGCAGGTCGGCGAGCGCTTCGGCGCATGGCCCGATATTTCCAGCCGGCGTGGAATCGAAGGTGGCGCAATACTTGAAGAAGATCTGATCGCAACCCACCGACAGCAAGCGCCGCGCAGCCGCGACGACGCGGTCGACCGCATCGGCAGCGGGGATGACACGCGTCTTCAGGGCAATGACATGCGCAAGCGAATCCGGCGCGATCGCTGCGTCGACGTCGGTGGAAAAACCGGTCGGCACGCCCCGCGCCACCAACATGGCCGCCAGTTCGGAGCCTCCGGTCAGATCGTCGGCTATCGCACCCAGCAGCAGCTGACGTCCTTCTTGCATCTTCATCGGGCTTCTCTTTCGAACCTTCGTCTTGCCATCCGTCGAATACACTCACAGACCGAGAAAGTCGCGCATGAGGGCGAGCTGGCCATCCATCATCTGGCGGCCGAACAGCACCCGGCAGCCCTTCGCTTCGGCGGCCTGCAGCAAACCGGTCCTTTCCGGCTTCATGACGATGTCGGCGACAATCATGTCCGCCGACAGCGTCGCGAAGTCCAGGAGGCGGCTATCGTCCTTGCCGGCCATGCCGACGGACGTCGCGTTGATGATCATGCCGAAGCCGGTGGCGTCGGCGGCACCGGTTCGTACCGGCACGTCTGGATATGCGGCGCCTACCGCATCGGCGAGCCCGGCCGCCTTGGCCGGGTCCCGATTGCAGATGACCAGTTCGGCGACGCCCGCCTCGGCCAGCGCAAAGGCCAGACTGCGGCCGGCGCCGCCCGCGCCGAGCAGGAGCACACGAAGGCCGGCCAGCTCGACGCCTGCTTCCAGCGCGCCGCGCACGAAGCCGGCGCCATCGACATTGTCGCCGATCAGCCTTCCATCGGGATTTCTGCGGATGCAGTTCACGCTGCCGATCGCACGGGCCCGGTCCGTCAATTCGTCCAGCAACGGCAGAACCGGTATCTTGTGCGGGATGGTCACCCCTGATCCGACACAGTTTCGATAGCCTCGCAAAGCCTGAATGGCGCCGGCAAGGTCCTGCGGGCCGACGTGAACCGGGACGCAGACGAAATCATGGCCCGCAGCTCGCATGAAAGCCGTGATGGCTTCCGTTCCAACCACATGCGAGACGGGATCGGCCAGCAGAAGCATGATTTTCGTCTGCCCGGTTATGCGGCGCGCATCCATCGAATTCCTCCGGAAAGTTGCAGCTGGATTAATATGATAAATATCGACTATTTCTTTGTTCCGGCAACGCGCTCGGCACAAACCGCCATCACCGGCATTTGCGCCTGTTTTCCCACAAATTCAAGCAATTTCAGCGGTCACAAAACCCGCGTTCGGATCGGGCGACGCGGCAATTATTTGTCGCATAGGCCAGTTGATAATAAATAAGTTTATCTGTAATCCTATCCCTCTCTCACATCATGAATGGCTTGGCCACGCAGGGGATTTTTCCATGTCGAAGCGGCAAATGCATCTCATAGGCTACGTGCTGGCCGGCCCCACCTGGCATCACTACGGAGCATGGCGGCACCCGGAAAGCGACGGTCTCGATATGCTCGACCCCGCCCGCTACGAGGAGATTGCCCGCACTCTCGAGCGTGGGAAATTCGATGGACTTTTCTTCGTCGATTTCCTGATGCTGTTCGATTCATACGCCGGCGGCTACCGTACCAACCTGAAGGAAGGCGGGCAGCAATGCATGATGGATCCCATGCAGCTGCTTGCGGCGATGGCGCGCGTCACGTCGCATCTCGGCCTGGCGTCGACGATGTCGACGACGTTCTACCACCCCTTCCACATCGCGCGGGCATTCGCCTCGCTCGACCACATCAGCAAGGGCCGCGCCGGCTGGAACGTGGTCACGTCGGCGATGGAGCGCGAGGCCAAGAATTTCGGCATGGATGCGCTGATGGACAAGAACAAGCGCTACGACATGGCCGACGAAGTGCTCGAGGCCTGCGACAAGCTTTGGCGGAGCTGGGAGCCCGGGGCGCTGGTCGGCGATCGCCAGAACAACGTCTTCGCCGACGCCGACAAGGTTCACTACGTGAACTACGAGGGCAACTATGTACGCACCAGCGGCCCGCTGACCGTGCCGAGCTCCCCGCAGGTCAGGCCGGTGATCATGCAGGCGGGCTCCTCGCCGCGCGGCCGCGAATTCGCGGGGCGCTGGGCCGAAGTCATCTTCACCCTGCAGAATTCCAAGGAACACATGCAGGCGTTCTATCGCGACATCAAGGACCGCGTCGTGGCCAGCGGCAGGAAGCCGAACGAGTGCGCCATCGTTCCGGCGGTCGACATCGTTCTCGGCGACACGGAATCGATCGCCAGGGAACGCGCCGAGGCCATCAACGAATATGCCAGCCCGACGCTCGGCGTCGCCGAGATCTCGAACGCGCTCGGTGTCGACATGTCCAAGGAGCCGCTCGACAAGCCGTTGGAGGATCTGGAATTGACCCAAGGGTGCCGCGGCATCCTCGATGTGATGCTCCAGGGCACGAAGAAAGACGGACTTACGCTCGGCCAGGCCGGCAAGGCCTGGGCGACGAGCCAGATGACGCCGCAGCTCATCGGCACGCCGAAGATGATCGCCGATCACCTGCAGGATTTCTTCGAGGCGGAATGCTGCGACGGCTTCATGATCTGCCCGTCCATCAGCCCGGGCACTTACGTCCAATTCGTCAAAACGGTGGTTCCGGAACTGCAGCGCCGCGGAATATTCCGCAAGGAATACAAGTACTCGACCTTCCGCGAGAACCTGCAGAACTGAGGCGGCGCCGGGGCGTCCGGGGCGGTTCGCCGTTTCGCGGAAACGGCGAACCGCTCCATTTCTTTGTTTTTACGGCATCCCGGACGGAAAGCCGCGACGTCGCGAACCTAGCCGCTTACATTTTCCCTGGAATGCTCCAGGGGCGCTCCGCTACGCGGCGACTTCGCGCGTCGCCAGGATCTCCGGAAGATAGCAGCGCAGATAGGCTATGCCTGCCAGATGCGCTTCGGCGATATAGTCGTCCCGGATGTAGCCGTTTTCGCTGTAAGACAGCGAGAAGACGCCATCTATCATGGCGAAATATGTCGCAAGACGGCGCTCCCAATCCGGCATCGCCGGCACATGGAAATAGTAGGAAAGCAGCTGTGACCTGCCGTCGACGAGGCGGTGATACTGCGATATGTCCGCGCTCTTGACCTCCACACTGATGTTGGCGCCGAGGAACAGGCGAAGCGCGGCCGGATGGCTGTTGTGATATTCGGCCGCGCTGATCACCTTTTGCCGAAACAGATCCTGCCAGCGCGCCGGCCGAACCTCCAGCGGCAGCATGGAGAGTTGCAGCAAGGCGTTGTGGTGGACTTCGGCGAGCGCAAGCAAGGCCGCTTCCGTGCTTGGGAAGAAATGGTACACCGACGCGTTCGGGACCTTCGCCTTGGCGGCAATCTGATACAGGCCGATATCCTGGACATTGCTCGTCGCAAGCAGCTCGTCCAGGGCGTCGAGCAGTTTTCGGAAGCGCACTTGCCCCGGCTTGCGTTGAGGACGACGCGCCACGACGCGCTTCGGCTGCCGGTCCGCGACGGACTTATCCTCGACATCGTTGCTCATCGTCACCCTCGAATTGCGAAGCCTCGATTCCGAGACAAGAAGAAACGCTTCGGCAGGTCAAGACACACCGAGACAATAAACCCAGTCCTGGCGGGCGCTTCTGCCCAATAGCGGCCGCCCGGCGGCCCGTGGTCCGCCGACAATGTCTGGCGCCGGCCAGTTGTCATCTATGCGACTTCTGAGCTTCCACCAATAGATGCTCATTGTTCGTCATCGCCGCATCCCGGCGCATCCGATCGTAAAGCCAGGAACAGAACTTCTCACAACTCTGCTTGCGTACCTGCCCGGCCGGTTCGACGACATAATAGTCCGATCCCCTCACCCTGTACGGGGCAAGCTCCAGCGCCGGCACGAGCACCCCGCTCGCGAAGAGGTCATCCACAAGCGGACTGCCACCCAAAGCTATTCCCTGACCGCTCAGCGCCGCCTGCATCAGGACCGAGAAATTGTTGACCGTGATCTGATGCTTGCCTTTGGCCGTTTCGACGCCATGGGCCTGGAACCAGTCGCTCCAGCCGCCGCCCTGCACCGAGCGTCCTTCGATGCCCAGCAACATCTCGCCAAGCAGGTCGCCAGGCCCTGCCGGACGCCTGCGGCCATCCCAGTAGGACGGATGGCAGACCGGCGTCACTTCGCAGCCGATCAGGAATCGCGAAGACATGGACGGCCACGACCCACCGCCGAATCGAATGGTCATGTCGATCCGCTGCTTGGAGATGTCGACGAGTTCGTCGTTGACCGCAAGGCGCAGATCCACGTCCGGGTTGAGCTTGCTGAATTCGGCAAGCCGCGGCGCCAGCCAGTAGGTGCCGAAGGCATGGGTCGTGCCGACGACGATGGCCTGGGGATCGCTCAACTCCCTCTCCCGATCGGCAAGCGAAGCGATCGCCGTGAGATGCAGCGGCAGCGACGCATTCAACA
>NZ_RZTO01000739.1:0-3088 GCF_003997225.1 Mesorhizobium sp. M2C.T.Ca.TU.002.02.1.1 | reverse complement strand
GCATTTGCCGCTAGAGGCTTTTTCGATCGCAACGAGCTGCCGCCTCCAACCCCCGGAAAGGCTCTAGCCGCCCATGCCTCATCTCCCCGAGCACCTCCTCGCCGGCTACCGCAACTTCATAAGTGGCCGCTACCCCACGGAAAGCGACCGCTATCGCTCGCTGGCGCGCGACGGCCAGGCGCCCGAGACGATGATCGTCGCCTGCTGCGATTCGCGCTCGGCGCCGGAAGCGATCTTCGATGCCGGTCCCGGCGAGCTCTTCGTGCTGCGCAATGTCGCCAATCTGGTGCCGCCCTATGAGCCGGACGGGGAGTATCACTCGACCTCGGCCGCGCTCGAATTCGCCGTGCAGAGCCTCAAGGTCAGGAACATCGTGGTGATGGGGCATGGCCGCTGCGGCGGCATCCGCGCCGCGCTCGACACCAATTCGGCGCCGCTGTCGCCCGGCGACTTCATCGGCAAATGGATGAGCCTGATCGCGCCGGCCGCCGAGACCGTGGCCGCCAGCACGATGATGACGGCAACCGAGCGCCAGACGGCGCTGGAGCGCATTTCCGTCCGTTACTCCATCGCCAATCTCAGGACCTTTCCCTGCGTCTCGATCCTCGAAGGCAAGGGCAAGCTCTCGCTCTACGGCGCATGGTTCGACATCTCGGCCGGGGAGCTGTGGGTGATGAACAAGGAAACCGGCGATTTCGAGCGGCCGGAGCTGTAAGGGAGGCGTGGTGCGGCAGAGCTGGTGGCGGATATTTCTTGCGGCGGGGCTGCTCCTGTCTTCGCTCGTCCGCGCCAGCGCCGACGACGGCGCCATCATCGACCGCTGGTACTCGGCGCTGCTGGTCGCCGACCGCACCGAATTGTCCGACCTGCTTGCCGACGACGTGCGCATGAAGCTCGACGACATCGGCGTCGTCCAGTCCAAAGAGGATTTCATCGCCTCGATCGACGAATGGCAGGGCGCGGTCGCGGGCGCGGCGATCCGCCATCGCATCGAAAAGAGCGAGAACGGCCGGACCACGGTGCTCGCCTGCTATGATTTTCCCAGCAACGACACGCTGATGCGCGAAACCTTCACCGTCGCCGGCGGCCGCATCGTCGCCAGCACCCAGACGGCGGTGGCACAGGACTGCAGCGGCTACTAGCGTTTGCGTTGGTGGGTCGCATGCCTTGGCGATTGGCCGAAACGCCTATCGCGATCGTCATCCACGGGCGAAGCAAGGAGCGAAGCGACGCGGCGCAGACCCGAGGATCCATTCCGTGACATACGAGCGCTGCTGCGGCGCAGAATTCTGCTCCGCGGCACCTTCAGGCCGAGGTAACGGAATGGATCCTAGGGTCTACGCGACGCCGCTTTGCGGCTGCTCCGCCCTAGGATGACGAAGTTCGGAAGGCTTCGGCCAATCTCCAACGATTGCGATGAACCAGCGCGTTGAATGCTCCAAGGTGAAATCCGGAGCCACCCGAGTTGCGCGATGCGCGGCATCGCCCTACATCCGGGACTGCCCGCCGCCTATCGAACTCCCAATCGGATTTACCCATGTCAAAAGCCGTCGACCTCGCCGCCCATCCGCTGACCCTTTGGCAAGGTCCGCTCGGCCTGCCGGATTTCTCGCGCATCGGCGACGATGATTTCGGCCCGGTCTTCGACGCCGCGCTTGCGGCGCATCAGGCCGAGATCGACGCGATCGCCGGCAACAGCGAGGCGCCGTCCGTCGAGAACACGCTTGCCGCGCTCGAGCTCGCGGGTGAGGCGCTCGACCATGTCTCATCGATCTTCTGGTGCCGCGCAGGCGCCCACACCAACGACACGATCCAGGCAATGGAGCGTGAGGTTTCGCCGAAGATGTCCAGGCATTTCTCGGCGATCTCGATGAACGAGAAACTGTTTGCCCGCATCGACGACCTCTACCAGCGGCGCGACAGCCTGAAGCTCGATCCCGAGACGCTGCGCGTCCTGGAAAAGACCTGGAAGGGCTTTGTCCGGTCGGGCGCCAAGCTCGACGCCGACGGCAAGAAGCGGCTTGCGGCCATCAATGAGGAGCTCTCCTCGCTCGGCACCCAATTCGGCCAGAATGTGCTCGCCGACGAGCGCGACTGGGCGCTGTTCCTCGACGAGGCCGATCTCGCCGGCCTGCCCGACTTTTTGAAGAGCGCCATGGCCGAAGCGGCCGAGATGCGCGGCCAGAAAGGCCGCTATGCGGTGACGCTGTCGCGTTCGATCTACGAGCCGTTCTCGACCTTCTCCGAGCGCCGCGACCTGCGCGAGATCGCGTTCAAAGCCTTCATCATGCGCGGCCAGAACGGCGGCGCCTCCGACAACTCCGATGTCGTGCGCGACATGCTGAAGCTGCGCGCCGAGAAGGCGAAGCTTCTGGGCTACGGCTCCTTCGCGGCGCTGAAGCTCGACGACACGATGGCGAAGACGCCGGAGGCCGTGCACGAGCTGCTCGATCCGGTCTGGGAGAAAGCCCTGGAAAAGGCGGCCGCCGACCAGAAGGAACTGGAGCGGCTTGCGGCGGAAGCCGGCAGCAACGAGAAATTCGCGGCCTGGGACTGGCGCTTTTATCAGGAAAAACTGCGCGCCGAGAAATTCGCCTTCGACGAGGCGGAGCTGAAGCCGTACCTGCAGCTCGAACGCGTCATCGAAGCCTGCTTCGATGTGGCGACACGCCTGTTCGGCATCAGTTTCGAGGAGAAGAAGGGCATCACGGTTTGGCATCCCGACGCTCGCGTCTTCGTGGTGAAGAATGCCAACGGCAGCGAGCGCGGCCTGTTCCTGGCCGACTATTTCGCTCGGCCCTCCAAGCGCTCGGGTGCCTGGATGAGCGCGCTGCAATCAGGCTACAAGCTCGGCCATGGTGCCAAGCCGGTGATCTACAATGTCATGAACTTCGCCAAGCCGCCGGCCGGCGAAGCAGCGCTTCTTTCCGTCGACGAGGCGAAGACGTTGTTCCACGAGTTCGGCCATGCGCTGCACGGCATGCTGACCGACGTGACCTGGCCGTCGGTTTCGGGCACCTCGGTCAGCCGCGACTTCGTCGAGTTGCCCTCGCAGCTCTACGAGCATTGGCTGACGGTGCCGGCGGTG
>NZ_RZTO01000738.1:0-3091 GCF_003997225.1 Mesorhizobium sp. M2C.T.Ca.TU.002.02.1.1 | reverse complement strand
CTTCTATGCGGGCATGATCGTCTTCTTCGCCTTCTTCTACACGGCGATCGTCTTCAACCCGAAGGACACGGCCGACCAGCTCAAGAAGCATTCCGGCTTCATCCCGGGCTATCGTCCGGGCGAGCGCACCGCCGAATATATCGACTATGTTCTGACGCGTATCACCGTCGTCGGCGCCATCTACCTGGTGCTGGTCTGTCTGCTGCCGGAGTTCCTGATCTCGGCGACTGGCGTACCTTTCTATCTCGGTGGCACATCGCTTCTGATCGTGGTCAGTGTCACGCTCGACACGGTGGCGCAGATTCAGGGCCACCTGATCGCGCACCAGTATGAGGGCCTGATCAAGAAGTCGAAGTTGCGCGGGGGTAAGAGGAGCAGATGAGGCTGATATTGCTTGGGCCGCCAGGAGCGGGCAAGGGGACGCAAGCACAAAGACTGGTAGAAAAACACGGCATCCCCCAGCTCTCGACGGGTGACATGCTGCGTGCCGCCGTCCAGGCCGGAACCGAGGTCGGCAAGCGTGCGAAGGCGGTGATGGATGCCGGTGAGCTGGTCTCGGATGCAATCGTCAACGCCATCGTCGCCGAACGCATCGATCAGCCGGATTGCGCCAAGGGCTTCATCCTCGACGGCTATCCGCGCACGCTGGTGCAGGCCGACGCGGTCGAGGCGATGCTTGCCGAGCGCGGCATTGCGCTCGACACCGTGATCGAGCTTGTCGTCGACGATAAGGCGTTGGTTGGCCGAATCGTAAAACGCGCAGAGGATGCCAAGGCCGCCGGCCAGCCGGTACGCAAGGACGACAACCCTGCGGTGTTCGAGGAACGCCTGCGCGAATACTACAAGAAGACGGCGCCGCTGACCGGCTACTACTACGCCAAAGGCAAGCTCAAGACCGTCGACGGCATGGCCAGCATCGATGCCGTGACCGCCGAGATCGGCAAAGTGCTCGCGGCCGCGGCGAAGTAGGTCGCGGCGACAATTAAAGATTGCGCTTGACTGGAGTGGGCCGTTGGGGTATGGCGGCCCGTCTTCCTATCAGGCATGGACTTTGCTTGCCCTTGCGGGCAAGGCATCCGCTTTGAACCAGGAAACTCCCGCAAGGGCCGGCCTCCACCGGACGCGGGGCAACTTCGACAGCGCCGGGCATGCCCGGCCCACATGGAGAAAGAGAAGAAAATGGCTCGTATAGCCGGCGTCAACATTCCGACCAACAAGCGCGTCGTCATCGCGCTTCAGTACATTCACGGCATCGGCAAGAAGTTTGCCCAGGAGATCGTCGACAAGGTCGGCATCCCGGCCGACCGCCGCGTCAACCAATTGACCGACGCGGAAGTGCTGCAGATCCGCGAGACGATCGACCGCGACTACCAGGTCGAAGGCGACCTGCGTCGCGAAGTCTCGATGAACATCAAGCGGCTCATGGACCTCGGCTGCTACCGCGGCCTGCGTCACCGCCGCTCGCTGCCGGTCCGCGGCCAGCGCACGCACACCAATGCGCGCACCCGCAAGGGCCCGGCCAAGGCAATCGCCGGCAAGAAGAAGTAATTGGTGCATGGTCAGTGGTGAATGGTGAATGGCACTTTGACCATTCACTATTTCACTATTCACCATTCACTTCCAAGGTGGAGCCGCTGGCATTACGGCGGTGTAGAGATCAACTGAAAGGACTACCATGGCCAAGGAAGCCGCTCGTGTTCGCCGTCGCGAACGCAAGAACATCTCGTCGGGCGTTGCCCACGTCAATTCGACCTTCAACAACACCATGATCACCATCACCGACGCGCAGGGCAATTCGATTGCCTGGTCGTCGGCCGGCGCCCAGGGCTTCAAGGGTTCGCGCAAGTCGACCCCGTTCGCCGCCCAGATGGCCGCCGAGGACGTCGCCAAGAAGGCGCAGGAACACGGCATGCGCATGCTCGAGGTCGAGGTCTGCGGACCCGGCTCCGGCCGTGAATCGGCCCTTCGCGCGCTGCAGGCGGCCGGCTTCACCATCACCTCGATCCGTGACGTGACGCCGATCCCGCACAATGGCTGCCGTCCGCGCAAGAAGCGCCGCGTCTGATTTTTAAGCGCCGCGCGAACGCCACGGCGTTCCTCCGCGGTTTTCCGTGTCGCCCGCCACGATTGGATGGTGGCGGGGCAAAGGAAGGAAGATATTTATGATCCAGAAGAACTGGCAGGAACTGATCAAGCCGAACAAGATCGAGTTCTCGTCGAAGAAGAAGACGCTGACCACGCTGGTGGCCGAGCCGCTCGAACGCGGCTTTGGCCTGACGCTGGGCAACGCGCTGCGGCGCGTGCTTTTGTCTTCGCTGCGCGGCGCGGCTGTGACCGCCGTGCAGATCGACGGCGTGCTGCACGAGTTCTCGTCCATCGCCGGCGTGCGCGAGGACGTGACCGACATCGTGCTCAACATCAAGGAAATCGCCATCCGCATGGAAGGCGATGGTCCCAAGCGTATGGTCGTGCGCAAGCAAGGCCCGGGCGCAGTGCTCGCAGGCGACATCCAGACCGTGGGCGACGTCGAGATCCTCAACCCCGACCACGTCATCTGCACGCTGGACGAGGGCGCCGAGATCCGCATGGAATTCACCGTCGACACCGGCAAGGGCTATGTGCCCGCCGAGCGCAACCGCGCCGAAGACGCGCCGATCGGCCTGATCCCGGTCGACAGCCTCTACTCGCCGGTCAAGAAGGTCTCCTACAAGGTCGAGAACACCCGCGAGGGCCAGGTGCTCGACTATGACAAGCTGACCATGACCATCGAGACCAACGGCTCGATCTCGGGCGAGGACGCGGTCGCGTTCGCAGCCCGCATCCTGCAGGACCAGCTCGCGCTGTTCGTCAATTTCGACGAACCGCAGAAGGAAGTCGCCGCCGAAGCCGTCACCGAGCTCGCCTTCAACCCGGCGCTGCTCAAGAAGGTCGACGAGCTCGAGCTTTCGGTGCGTTCGGCCAACTGCCTGAAGAACGACAACATCGTCTATATCGGCGACCTGATCCAGAAGACCGAAGCCGAGATGCTGCGCACCCCGAACTTCGGCCGCAAGTCGCTGAACGAGATCAAGGAAGTGCTGGCGGCCATGGG
>NZ_RZTO01000737.1:0-3099 GCF_003997225.1 Mesorhizobium sp. M2C.T.Ca.TU.002.02.1.1 | reverse complement strand
ACCGAGCCGTCGCCTGGGCGGGCAAAGGCAACGACGAACGCGCCATTGCCGATTTCGGCCAGGTGATCGCACTTGATCCGAACGATGCCGGAGCCTGGTTCGCCCGTTCGCTGATACGAGCCCGGCGCGGCGACGCTGCCGGCGCGGCGGAGGATTGCCGCAAGGCCATCGCGCTCGATCCGAAGAAGACTGGCAGTTGCGACGCGGGGCTGGATGTCGGCGAAGCGGTGGCCGCGGAGACCGCGTCCAAGACGGATCTTGCCTCGTTGGCCAAGCAGTTGGAGGCCACCGGCAGGCGGATCCATTCCAAAGAAGCTGCCGCGCAAATCCGAGATGCATTGAAGCAGCAGGTCTCCGGCGACGTGCCCGGCGCGATCGCTTCCTTCGGCTATGCCATCTCACTCGATCCCGACAATGCCGAGGCCTATTACGACCGGGCGGTCGCCGCGGCCTCGCAAGGCGACAATGCCCTTGCCGCGAGCGACTGCCGGCGCGCCGTGGAACTCGACCCGAAACGCGCCGGCGCCTGCGCCGCGCTCATGGCCGGCCAGAAAGCCGTTCCGGCAACGGGAACTTCGGACCAGTCTGCCCAGGATCAAGCCGCCGCGAAGATACTGGTCGAACGCGCAGGCGCGCGTCTGGTGAAATACGGGGTCGACGGCGCGCTGCTCGATTTCGACAAGGCGATCAGCCTCGATCCCAAGAATGCCGACGCCTATCTCGGCCGCAGCCGCGCCAGGACGCTCAAGGGTGACCAGGCGGGCGCGGCGGCGGGTTGCCGGCGCGCCGGGGAGCTGGATCCTGCGCGGACGGGAAGCTGCGACGCCATCGCCCGCAAGGCAGCGGTGGCGGCCAGCGGGGAGCCCGCCACGGGCATTGCCAACGCGGATGGTTCCGACATCGCGGCAAACGAACCCGACCGCGCCGCCGTAGCACCGGCTGACACCGCGGCTTCGGCCGAGCCAGGTGCGAGTGACGATCTTTCGCCTGCCGATCCCAAGTTGGCGAAGCTTATCGACACCAGCGATCCCCGCGTCCTGGTCGCGGTGGCCAAGGGCGACAGCCTCTTGCACGAAGAAAACTATGACGAAGCGATCGAGGCCTATGAAGCGGCCATCGCGATCGATCCCGAGAACCCGCTCGCCTATTTCGGTCGAGGCAAGGCCTTTGATGGCAAGAAGGATTTTGCCCGCGCCATCGCCGATTACGACAAGGCCATCGCCATTATTCCCGACGTCGCCGTGCCCCTCACGCTCCGGGGCCTGGCCAAGGGCGCGGCGGGCGACGCGGACGGCGCGCTTGACGATTGCATCAAAGCTATCAAGCTAGATCCTAAAGCAAGCCGTGCCTTCTTCTGTTCCGGAGCGGCCTGGTACGGCACCGGAGACCCGAAGCGAGCGATCGAGGCCTTTTCATCGGCGATCGAGATCGATCCGAGATACGCCGCCAGCTATTATGGACGCGGCATGGCGCGGCTCGACGTCAAAAACTACGCCGATGCCACTGCCGACTTCGACCAGGCGGCCAAACTAGACCCGCACAATCCAAACTACGCCGCTGCGCGCAAGGCGGCGACGGCCGCGCAGCAGAAAGGCGGCATGGACGGTAATTCGATCGTGCCATCCTCGAAGGAACTCGCGGCTTTCGTCGATCGCGGCTATGCGTTCTACCACAAGGGCAAATATGATCGTGCGATCGCCGAATTCAACAAGGCAATGGCGATCGATCCTCAAGATGCCTCGCCCTATGTCGGACGGGCCATCGCGCTTATCAACAAAGGCAAGTACGACGCGGCAATCAAGGACTACAACAAGGTCATCGGGCTCTACCCCGACTATTCGGACGCTTACATCGGTCGCTCCGTCGCGTGGACCAAAAAGAACCAACCGGATCGCGCCATCGCCGATTTGAGCCGGGCGATCGAGCTCGACGCCAATGACGCGCAGGCCTATTTCGGGCGCGGCGGCGCTTTCGCCGCCAAGGGCGATTTCGACAAGGCGATTGCGGACTACGATCAGGCGCTAAAGCTCGATCCGAAGATGAGCCTCGCCCGCAAGGGCCGCAAGCTGGCGCTGGCGGCAAAGGCAAAGGCGTCAAGCAAGATCGAGAGCGGATCGACGACCTCGGCGTACAGCATTCCACCTGCAGCCAGGGCGGCTTTCAACAAAGGGCAGGCGCTGGACAACAAAAACGACTATGACGGCGCCATCGCGCAATATGGCAAAGCGATTGCGCAGTTCCCCGCCTTCCGGGACGCCTATGTTGCCCGCGCCATCCTTTGGGAGACGAAGGGCGACTATGTCCATGCCATCGCCGATTACAGCCAGGCGATAGCCATCGATCCGGACATCGGTGACACCTACAGCGATCGCGGCCGCGTCCTCAGCTACCAGGGGGACTTTGACGGAGCGTCGGCGGACTACGAAAACGCCGTCCGTCTCGACCCAACGAACGCAAGGATCTATGCCGGCCGGGGCGCGTTCCGCATGAAGCTCCATGAGGACACGGGAGCACTCAGCGATTACGAGACGGTGCTTAGACTGGATCGCAACAATGTTTTCGGTTACTTCGGCCGCGGCACGATCCGGGCCCGCAAAGGCGACTATGATGGCGCCATCGCCGACCTCAACCAAGCGATCAAGTTAAGGCCAAATTTCGCTGCCGCGTACAAATCGCGAAGCGCGGTGTGGGCAGCCAAGGGCGATTTGAAACGCGCCGAGGCCGACCGCAAGAAGGCACTGAGCCTCGGGGCGGAGTGAGAAGGGTGTCGGAGCGCGGGCGGATGTCACCCTGGAAATGGTTGCAAGTGGTGGCGGTCGTCCCCGTGAGCATCATTGGGTCTCACGTGATGCCAATGATGTTCGGCGGCGGACATCGCCACCATCAGCCAATGGCGATGCCGCCCCGGACGCTGACCACCGCCGACATCGATGCCGAGATCCGGAAGCAGAATCTCGGAATCTTCGAGGCCATCGCCCGGGAGTTTCCGGACGACTACGATGCGATGCTGCGTAAGATCACTGCCGCGGCCCAGGCTGGAAACCAAACAGAAGTGCGCAATATCAGCAGGCAGGCGGTCGCTGATCTCAGGCATAGATA
>NZ_RZTO01000736.1:0-3106 GCF_003997225.1 Mesorhizobium sp. M2C.T.Ca.TU.002.02.1.1 | reverse complement strand
CTTTAGTTGGTTCGAACGTGTGTTGTTGACAGCGAGGAACGGCCTCATGCCGCCTCGTCCTTCCGGGCGTAAGCGCCGATGACGCGCGCGACCGAAGCCGCGGGCGCATTGACGATCTGGGCGATCCGGGTTGCCGGCGTGGCGATCATGCCAACCAGCTTGGCGCGCAGCTCGTCGAGCGACGGCATCGTGGCGAGTGCCTTGACACCATCGGCGTTGAGCGAGGTCGAGCCCATCGCGCCGCCGAGAATGATCAGCTTGTCATTCCCCTTGGCGAAATCGGACGTGACCTTCGGCGCCGCAACCGGATCCTCCGAATAAGCGACCAGCGTCTGTCCCTTGAACAGATCGACGATCGATGCGGAGTCCGTGCCCTGAAGAGCGATCTTGGCGAGACGGTTCTTCGCGACTTTGACGGTGCCGCCGGCGGCGCGCATCTTCGACCGGAGGTCGTTCATTTGCGCCACGGTGATACCGGCGTAGTGGGCCACGACGACTGAACCCGCGTTCGTGAACGCTTCGTTCAGGCCCGTGACGAGTTCGCGCTTTTCCGCTCTGTCCACTGCCTATCTCCAGTTGACCCCTGCCTCATTTTCGAGGTCAGAAGTCGGGTTGCCTTTTGCCGGCCGGGCCATCCAAATCCTGGATCTCCCGAACGGCGCTCGAGGATCCTGCCCCCTTTTTCGCCACACCGACGGCAAGCCGGCGATGCGCTGACAAAAGGCAAACACGGTTCGAACCTTTCATTGGAGCTTCCGCCCCTTTGTCGGGTCTTCACCCGTCTCATGCAGGCCCAATCGAATTAAGGCTTTTGGGCCGCCTGCAATCTCGGACAGGATATCCGGAAACCTTTCGGCTCCCGGGTTACCGGGCCGCCGACGGATCGGCGGTCCGGAATTCTTCTTTGTTGGAACATGATCCTTGGGATCATGCTCCAGCGACCGGCCTGAAGCCGGTCAGACGACACTTACGACGCAGCGAGCGTCGCGATGTCGAGCTTGAGGCCGGGGCCCATCGTCGAGGTGACCGACACCTTCTTGACGTAGTTGCCCTTGGCGCCCGCGGGCTTGGCCTTGTTGACCGCATCGGCGAAGGCGCGGACGTTCTCTTCCAGCGCCTTGACGTCGAACGAGACCTTGCCGACGCCGGCCTGGACGATGCCGGCCTTCTCGACGCGGAACTCGACGGCGCCGCCCTTCGAAGCCTTGACGGCCGCGGCCACATCGGTGGTCACGGTGCCGACCTTCGGGTTCGGCATCATGCCGCGCGGGCCGAGCACCTTACCCAGGCGGCCGACCAGCGGCATCATGTCCGGGGTGGCGATGCAGCGATCGAAATCGATCGTGCCCTTCTGGACGATGTCGACGAGGTCCTCGGCGCCAACCACATCGGCGCCGGCGGCCTTGGCTTCCTCGGCCTTGTCGCCACGAGCAAACACGGCGACGCGCACCGAGCGGCCGGTGCCGTTGGGCAGGTTGACCACGCCGCGGACCATCTGGTCGGCATGGCGCGGATCGACGCCGAGATTCATCGAGACCTCGACGGTCTCGTCGAACTTCACCTTGGACCGGTCCTTGAGCAGCTGCAGCGCCTCGGAGAGGGCGTAAGCCTTGTTCGGATCGATGCCTTCGCGGCTCTTGGCAACACGCTTTGCAATCTTTGCCATGATCTTAGCCCACCACTTCCAGGCCCATCGAGCGGGCGGAGCCCTCGACCATGCGCATGGCCGCCTCGACGTCGTTTGCGTTCAGGTCCTTCATCTTCTGCTCGGCGATCGCGCGCACCTTGTCGCGGCTGATCGTGCCGACCTTGGTCTTGCCCGGCTCCTTGGAGCCCGACTTCAGGTTGGCGGCCTTCTTCAGGAAGTAGCTCACCGGCGGCGTCTTCATGACGAAGGTGAACGACTTGTCCTGGTAGTAGGTGATGACGACCGGGATCGGCGACCCCTTCTCCATCTCCTGGGTCTGCGCGTTGAACGCCTTGCAGAACTCCATGATGTTGATGCCGCGCTGACCAAGCGCCGGGCCGATCGGGGGCGACGGCGTAGCCGAGCCCGCGGCAACCTGGAGCTTGAGCTGGCCTGCAACTTTCTTAGCCATCTCTATTCCTGCCTTTTCTCATGCCGGCCCCATGATCCGGGGAACGCCGGCGGTTGCAGTCTGGTGGTGCGGTTCCGACGGCCGGCTATGCCGCCCTCGCCTCCCACCCGTTCATGCGGCGCCTTAAGCAACCGCCCCTGACGCCTGTCGACGCAGGGATTTTCCGGATCAGCCCTTTTCGACCTGTCCGAATTCCAGATCGACGGGCACGGCGCGCCCGAAGATCGAAACCTCCACCTTGAGGCGGGCACGCTCCTCGTCCACTTCCTGGACGACGCCGTTGAACGACGCGAACGGACCGTCCGAAACGCGGATCGCCTCGCCGATCTCGAAGGTGACCGACGGCTTCGGCCGCTCGACGCCTTCCTGGACCTGGTTCAGGATGCGCTGCGCCTCGGTCTCGGTGATCGGCACAGGCTTGGAGTCGCCCAGGAAGCCGGTGACCTTCGGCGTGTTCTTGACCAGCGAGAACACGGCATCGGTCAGATTGGCCTTCAGGAGCACATAGCCCGGAAAGAACTTGCGCTCGGCATCGACCTTGCGGCCGCGGCGAATCTCGACGACCTTCTCGGTCGGCACCACGATCTGCTCGATCTCACCGGACAGGCCCTTCTGCTTGGCCTTGTTCTCGATGTCCTCGGCGACCTTCTTCTCGAAGTTCGAATAGGCGTGGACGATATACCACCGCGCAGTCATTTCACGACCTCTCCGTAAACCGCCGAATTAATGCCCGAGACCCAGGATCCACTCGATCGCATAGCCCATCAGAATATCGGCAGCGAAGAAGAAGAGCATCGCGATCACCGCGAACACCAGGACCATCACGGTCGAGATCATGGTTTCGCGCCGCGAAGGCCATGTCACCTTGGCCGTCTCCGCGCGAACCTGCTGGAGAAAGGTGAAGGGATTAGTGGTTTTCGAAGCCATGTGCCGCCTGTGTTCAAGACCCGTTGGCCGGGCCTCCTGGATGATCCCGCTGGCCGGGACGTGCCGCCTGGGCTCAATGC
>NZ_RZTO01000735.1:0-3109 GCF_003997225.1 Mesorhizobium sp. M2C.T.Ca.TU.002.02.1.1 | reverse complement strand
GCCTTGTAGGGCATCATCAGCGCATGCGCGGCGTAGCGGCCGAGCTCGAAGCGGGCAAGCCGGCGCGCCTCGTCGGTGCCGAGCTTCAGCGCCTGGACCTCGCCCGCGATGGCCACCGACATGCGGATCAGGCTCGCCTCCATGGCGACTTCGCGCAGCTGGTCGAAAGGCGACAGCCGCTCGGACAGGAACAGACGCTGCGAATGGCGGTCGTAACGGCGGCGCCAGTTGGGCATGGTGGCGACCGGCAACACCTTGACGACGATGCCGTGCTCGCGCCTCAGCCAGGCCTTCAGCGCGCCAGACAGATCATCGCCGGGCTCGAGGACCGACGTGAAAGCCTCCGCCTCCTCTTCCAGCGAGGCGAAGTGGTTCGGGCGGCGCTCGAACACTTCGTGGACTTCGTCGGCGGGCAGGCGCGCGCCGGACAAAGCGGTCGCCCTGCCTTCCCTGGCCAGAAGCTGGTTGAGGTCGGACAGGCGCTCGGCCTGCTCGCGATAGGCGCGAAAGAGCTTCACCATCGCCGCCGAGGCATTCGGCGCCGTCTCGGCGAGGTCGATCAGTTCCTGATCGCCAGGCAACTCGCCGGCAAGGAGCGGATCGCTGAAGGCTTCGCGCAATGCCGCGATCGAACCTTTTGTCTCGCCCTGAAGTTCGTGCGGATCGACCTTGTAGACGGAGGCAAGCTTGAGAATGAGCTGCACCGTCAGCGGCCGCTGGTTGCGCTCGATCAGGTTGAGATAGGAGGGCGAGATGCCCAACCCCTCGGCCATCGCCGTCTGGGTCAGGCCCCTGGCGTTGCGCAGCCGGCGCAGCCGCGGCCCGGCGAAGATCTTCTGGTCGGCCATCCCTGCCATCCTTGACAAGAATTTACATGAACATCAAGTCCGGCGCTCGCTTCGCCGCTTTTACAATCGTGACAAATTTACAGAGCTGACTTGTCAATGGCAACACAGCTTTTCCTTTATTTTCCGAGGAATCTTGCGGTTTTCCTAGGCACCCTTCGCACCGCAATGTAAACGATGTCATACGCAAACATCGCAGGATATGCCTTTGCGATGCAGCGCTGGCACAAATTACCAAAGACCCGGAGTGACCCATGACCGATTTTTACAACCTCGTCCCCTCAGCGCCGGAAGGCCGTTTCGACGGCATCGAGCGCCCCTATTCGCCAGAGGATGTGAAGCGGTTGCGGGGCTCCGTGCAAATTCGCCAGACGCTGGCCGAGATGGGGGCGAACCAGCTGTGGAAGCTCATCCATGAGGAGGATTTCGTCAACGCGCTGGGGGCGATGTCGGGCAACCAGGCCATGCAGCAGGTTCGGGCCGGGCTGAAGGCGATCTATCTCTCGGGCTGGCAGGTCGCCGCCGACGCCAACACCGCCTCGGCGATGTATCCGGACCAGTCGCTCTACCCGGCCAATGCGGCGCCGGAACTGGTCAAGCGCATCAACCGCACCTTGCAGCGCGCCGACCAGATCGAGACGTCCGAAGGCAAGGGGCTGTCGGTCGAGACCTGGTTCGCGCCTATCGTGGCCGACGCCGAAGCCGGTTTCGGCGGCCCGCTCAACGCCTTCGAGATCATGAAGGCCTTCATCGAGGCAGGCGCCGCCGGCGTCCACTACGAGGACCAGCTGGCGTCGGAGAAGAAGTGCGGCCATCTCGGCGGCAAGGTGCTGATCCCGACGGCGGCGCATATCCGCAACCTCAACGCGGCGCGCCTCGCGGCCGACGTGATGGGCACGCCGACGCTGGTCGTGGCGCGCACGGACGCCGAGGCGGCGAAGCTCTTGACCTCCGATATCGACGAGCGCGACCGGCCTTTTGTCGACTACGACGCCGGCCGCACGGTCGAGGGCTTCTACAATGTGCGTAACGGCATCGAGCCCTGCATCGCGCGCGCCGTCGCCTATGCGCCGCATGCCGACCTGATCTGGTGCGAGACCTCGAAGCCGGATCTGACGCAGGCGAGGAAATTCGCCGAGGGCGTGCACAAGCATCATCCGGGTAAGCTGCTCGCCTATAACTGCTCGCCGTCCTTCAATTGGAAGAAGAACCTGGACGACGCGACGATCGCCAAGTTCCAGAAGGAGCTCGGCGCGATGGGCTACAAGTTCCAGTTCATCACGCTGGCCGGCTTCCACCAGTTGAACTTCGGCATGTTCGAGCTGGCGCGCGGCTACAAGGACCGCCAGATGGCCGCCTATTCGGAACTGCAGGAGGCCGAGTTCGCGGCCGAGGCCCACGGCTACACCGCGACCAAGCACCAGCGCGAGGTCGGCACCGGCTATTTCGACGCCGTGTCGATGGCGATCACCGGCGGCCGGTCTTCGACCACCGCCATGCATGAATCGACCGAGCACGCCCAGTTCAGGCCGGCGGCCGAGTAACGGATAACAACCAGAGGAAACGCCCGCAGGGCATTTGCATCGAGGAGAAGACCAATGGCATCGATAAGCCGCGTCAAGGAAAGGGCGGAAGAACAATCGAGCGCGATGAGCGTCGACCAGCAGGCGACGATCCGCATGCTCGCCAACGATCTGCACAGGCTCAACCAGTCGGTCATGAAGGCAGTCGAGGCCGGCGTCTCGGTGGAGCTGGTGCGTTCGGCCAGGCACCATGGCGGCGACGGCAACTGGGGAGACCTTTTGATCCCGGTGATCGTTACCCAGCAGAGTCACACCTGACGTGACGTCAACAGTTTCGGCGATGGTCTCCCGCGCGCTATACGTTCGGGAGACTATCGCATTTTTTCGGTTTGCCTTCACTGTCTCGGGGTACGACTTGCACTGAATCTCGGAAATTCTTGCTATATTTTCGAGCTCGACCGTTTCAGCTTGACACCGGCCGCGATCTCACCCAATTGTGCCTCAGGTTTCAACCCTGCATTGAACCAGAGTGTCTCTCCGCCGATGTGTCCCGCCGACCGTGACGACCACTCCGAAAGACACCCGAAACCGGCAGCCCGGACGGGGACGATCGCGGCTGACTTTTCCAAAGTGCTCGTCGTCGGAAAATCGTCGATCAACCGGGTCGTGGTGTCGAAAATCGTCGAGAAATCGGGACTGAAGCCGATTTCGGAATCGCCCGAGGCCGCAGAGAAGACGCTG
>NZ_RZTO01000734.1:0-3112 GCF_003997225.1 Mesorhizobium sp. M2C.T.Ca.TU.002.02.1.1 | reverse complement strand
CCATGGTGGTCGGGGAGGAGGCCTGCTCCGACGATCCGGCGCTGCTGTCGGGCCTTGGCGATGCCGCGCTTGCCTTCGTCATCGATCCGGTCGACGGCACTTTCAACTTCGCGTCCGGTGTGCCGCTGTTCGGCGTCATGGCCGGCGTCGTCGTCAACGGCGAGACCGTCGCCGGCATCATCCATGACCCGGTCGGCAAGGACTGGCTGATCGGCGCCAAGGGCGCCGGCAGCCATATCCGCCACGCGCATGGCGCGCTGGAGAAGGTTCGCGTTGCGGCGCCGGTGCCGATGTCGCAGATGACCGGCGCCGTTTCCTGGCAGTTCCTCCAAGAGCCCGAGCGTTCGCGGCTCGCCCGCAACCAGACCAAGACGCTGTCGCAATTTTCCTATCGCTGCGCGGCGCATGAGTACCGGTTGCTTGCGAGCGGTCACGCCCATTTCGTGCTCTACAACAAGCTGATGCCCTGGGATCATCTTGCCGGTGCGCTGATCCATCAGGAAGCCGGCGGCCATGTCGCGCGCATCGACGGCAGCGCCTACTTGCCGTCGCATGTCGATGGCGGCCTGCTGGTGGCGCCGGACAAGCAAAGCTGGGACGAGTTGCGCCGCGAGCTTTGGGCTGAATAGGATCGGTTGCGCCGGCCGCGCTTGGCCGTCCTTCAGAAAGATCCTCGAGTTGCCGGAGATGGCAATGAGCTTCAGGTTCACTGTGGCTGCTTTCGCCCTGGCTGCCACGGTGAACGCGGGTTGCGCGCAGGAACGCGCCTGCGGCAGTCGCGATCCGGTCAACTCCATAGCGGAAATGTCGGCCGCCATTTATGCCTGCTGGCGGCCGCCGCGCGGTACGGCGGGCATGTCGCTAACACTAAGGTTCTCGCTTCGCCGGGACGGGACGCTTTTCGGCAAGCCGCATGCCACCTTCTCCGCACTGGGACCGGACGACAGGCTGAACAAGGCTTTCGTCGCTTCGGTGCTCGAGGCGCTTGGCAAGGCCCTGCCATTGCCATTTACCGACAGCATGGGCGGCGCGATCGCAGGTCGCATCCTTTCGCCGCGCTTCACGGCGGCGCAGGAACGCAGATCCTAGGGTGTTTCCGTTTCACGGAAACGGTGAAACACCCTATCTCCTTGTTTTTACGCAATTCCGGACGGAAAACCGCACACTTTTCCTGGAATTGCTCTAACTTCGTCGAAGCGAACGATCAGTGCAGATCGGTGACGTGCCCCGAAACGGGGGGATTGTGGGGCTGGAACATCCTGCCCCGCTCGGCGATCAGGATCATCAGCAAAGCCGCGACCGAGACGCTGCAGAAGCCCGCGGCCAGAGGGGTCACGGTGCCGTTATAGGCCTGGCCGATCGCCGCGCCGATGAGGGCGCCGAGAAAAGTCTGCATGAAACCAAGGATGGATGCCGCCGTGCCGGCGAGTTCGCCGAGCGGCTCCATGGCCAAGGCGTTGAAATTCGCGCCCAGTCCGCCGAACGGCAGCATCGCGCCGGCAAAAAAGGTGACGAAGAGCCAGAGCGGCATCTGCATCTCCAGCGAGACCACCAGCCAGGCAAGGCTGATGCACAGGAAAATGAGCAGCGCGCCTTGCGACAGGCGGCGCATGCCGATCTGTCCGACCAACCGCGAATTGAGATAGTTGGAGAAGGCGAGCACGCCGGCGACGCCGGCAAAGATCAGCGGGAACAATTCGCCGACGTGAAAGATGTCGATGTAGATCTGCTGCGCCGAACTGATGAAGCCGAACATGGCGGCGAAGATGAACGTGCTGGCAAAGGCGTAGCAAAGCGTGAGCCGGTTGGTGAGCACGATGCGGAAGCCGCCGAGCACGGACCCTACCGAGAGCGTGCGGCGATATTCGGGGTGCAACGTCTCCGGCAGGCGCAGCAGGGCCCAGGTCGAAACGATCAGCGCGCCGATAGCCATGGTCACGAAGATCCAGTGCCAGCTGGCGAACAGCATGACGAACTGGCCGATGCCGGGCGCGATGACGGGGATGGCCATGAACACCATGAAGATCAGCGACATCACCTCGGCCATGCGCCGGCCCTCGAACGTGTCGCGAACGATCGAGACGGCGATGACCCGGGTCGCTGCCGCGCCGATGCCCTGGATGAGACGCCAGGTCAGCAACAGGGCGAAACTGGGCGCTATGGCGGCGGCCGCCGCGGCCACGACATAGACGACCAGCCCGAAGACCAGCGGCGCGCGGCGTCCGAAGCGATCCGAAATCGGCCCGAACAAAAGCTGTCCGCCGCCGAAGCCGAGCATATAGGCGGTGATGACATATTGGCGGTGGTTCTCGCTCTCGACGCCAAGCGAGGCGCCGATCTGCTGCAGCGCCGGCAGCATGATGTCGATGGCCAGGGAGTTGAGCGCCATCAGCGCTGCGCAGAGCGCGATGAATTCCCAGCGCGGAATAGGCAAATTGGTTGCCGATTGCTGCGCCACAGCCTGCTTGTCCACCGCAAAATCCGATCGTTTCAAACGAACATGCGCCGGACTGCCGGCGCATGAATTCGTCTCGTTCCCGAGCTCAGGGAACCACAATGCCGAGGTGGGGGCTGCCCCGGAAATTAGCGCTACCGGCCGGCTGGCCGGTGCGATTCAGTCAGGCGGCGCCTTTGACGCTGACGCCCTTTTCGACGAGGAAGTCCTGCAACTCGCCGGCCTGGAACATCTCGCGCACGATGTCGCAACCGCCGACGAATTCACCCTTCACATAAAGCTGGGGGATGGTCGGCCAGTTGGAATAGTCCTTGATGCCCTGCCGCAATTCGGCCGAGTCGAGCACGTTGACGCCTTTGTAGTCGGCCCCGATGTAATCGAGGATCTGCACCACCTGGCCGGAGAACCCGCATTGCGGGAAGCCGGGCGTGCCCTTCATGAAGAGCACGACGTCGTTGCTCTTCACTTCATTGTCGATGTAGTCGCTGATGCCGGTCATGGACAATCCTTTCACGCCTGTGGGAGTCAGGCTCGAAGCATGTCCTTCAAATAAACCCATAGGGTGGCTGAAACAAGACGTTAGCCGCGACGCTACCTGAATGGCGCAAGGGATAACGCGATTTTGGGCCAAGGCTAGAACGGTTCGCCGTATCAAGG
>NZ_RZTO01000733.1:0-3117 GCF_003997225.1 Mesorhizobium sp. M2C.T.Ca.TU.002.02.1.1 | reverse complement strand
CATCGGCCACATCCTGCACAAGCCGCCGGCGCAACTGTCCGGCGGCGAGCGGCAGCGCGTGGCGATCGCACGCGCCCTGGTGCGCGACCCGGCCGCCTATCTGATGGACGATCCGATCTCGGCGCTCGATGCCAGGCTGCGCGAGGAGACGCGCGTCGAGCTGAAGCGCATCCAGCGCGAGCTCGGCAAGACGCTGATCTATGTCACGCACGACCAGGAAGAGGCGATGTCGGTCGCCGACCGCATGGCCATCCTCGAAAACGGCCGGATCCGGCAGATCGGCGCGCCGGCCGAGATCTACGACCGGCCGGCAAGCGCCTATGTGGCGCGCATGCTCGGCTCGCCGATGATGAACATCCTGCCGTCGGTGCGCGGCGCGGGTGGGATCGAGGCGGCGGAAGGGACAATCCGCATCGCCGATGGCAAAGCGCCCGCCGAGGCGATCGAAATCGGACTCAGGCCCGAGGACATCAAGGTCCGGCCCTGGACGGACAACGAGACGAAGGACGGCCGCCCGGCGCGGGTGTTCGAGGTCGAGCCGCTCGGCGGCTACACCGTGGTGACCATGGAAGCCGGGCAGGCGCGGCTGAGGGCACTGCTGCGCGGCCAGCCCGACATCAGGCCGGATGCGATGGTGGCGATATCCTGCGAGCCGGTCAAAGTGCATTATTTCGGCCAGGATGGAGGCGCGCTGTGACGGCGGCCGCAAGGACAGAATTTCGGGAGGAAAAGATGGCAGAAAAAGGCTTCGAGCCGGACGTCAAGGTTCGCACCAGGGACTACCGGATCGGTTGCGTCGGCGCCGGCATGATCATGGCCGAGTGCCATCTGGCGGCCTACAAGGAAGCGGGCTTTCCGGTGGTGGCGATCGCCTCGCGCACCAAGGCCAATGCCGAGAAGGTGGCGACGCGCTGGGGCATTGCGACCGTTCACGACACGCCGGAACAGCTGATCGAGGATCCCAGCGTCGAGATCATCGATCTGGCCTTTCCGCCGGACCAGCAGCCGGCGCTGATCCGCCATGCGCTGAAGCAGAAGCACATCAAGGCGATCCTGGCGCAGAAGCCGCTGGCGCTGTCGGTCGAGGAAGCCGTCAAGCTCCGCGACGAAGCGGCGAAGTCAGGCAAGATCCTCTCGGTCAACCAGAACATGCGCTACGACCAGTCGATGCGCGTCCTGAAACAGATCATCGACAGCGGCGCGCTCGGCGACATCGTCTTCGCGCAGATCGACATGCATGCGATCCCGCATTGGCAGACCTTCCTTCAAGGTTACGACCGGTTGACGCTAGCCAATATGAGTGTGCACCACCTCGACGTGCTGCGCTTCCTGTTCGGCGATCCCGACGAGATCACGACGCTGACGCGCAAGGACCCGCGCACTCAGTTCGACCATTCCGACGGCATCACCGTGTCGACGCTGCGCTTCCCGTCGGGTGTGCTTGCGGTGTCGCTGGAGGACGTTTGGTCCGGCCCCCGCCAGGAGGGCTACAAGGACGACCAGCACATCAACTGGCGCGTCGACGGCACCAAAGGCGTCGCCAAGGGCACGATCGGCTGGCCGACCGGCGCCGCCTCGACGCTGACCTACGCTTCGGCCGAGACGACCGGCGGCGAGTGGGTGAGCCCGAGCTGGGAGACGATGTGGTTCCCGCATGCCTTTATCGGCGTGATGGAGCAGCTCCAACACGCGGTGAAGACCGGCACGCCGCCGGCGCTCTCCGTCGCAGACAACGTCAAGACCATGGCGCTGGTCGAGGCAGGCTACCGCTCGATGGCCGCGGGCCGCACGGTCAAGCTCTCCGAAATCCCGACAAACTGAATCAACTGAATCGCTTACAAGGAGGAATTCACACCATGATGCAGGCAGGTATTTTCACGGGCTATTTCCCGTACGGCCTCGAGGAGACGGCGAAGAAGATCCGCGGGCTTGGTTTCAACACGGTGCAGCTCGATCTGCACTTCAAGGATATCGATCTGTCGGCCGGCCAGATCACCAAGGACAAGGCGAAGAAGGTGCGCGACACCTTCCGCGACCACAACCTGCCGGTCTGCTGCGTGTCGGGTTATACGAACATCATCCACCCGGACAAAGCGGAGCGCGAGAAGCGCGTCGGCTATCTCAAGGAGATCATCCGCAACGCCCGCCATTTCGGCTCGCCTTACGTGATCTCGGAGACCGGCACCTACAACACCGAGTCCGACTGGGTGCATCACCCGAAGAACAAGACCGAGGAAGGTTTTGAAGAGTGCCGCAAGGTGATCGCCGACCTTGCGCAAACGGCATACGACCATGGCGCGGTCTTCCTGCTCGAAACCTATGTCAACAACGTCGTCGGCTCGGTCGAGGAGACGGTGAAGATGTTCGCGCAAGTCGACCACCCCGGCCTCGGCCTGCTGATGGACCCGACCAACTATTTCGAGACCCACAACATCGACCGGATGGACCAGATCCTGAACCAGGTCTTCGACACGCTGACCGACAAGATCAAAATAGCGCACGCCAAGGACGTGAAGCGTTCCGGCGACGACAAGTCCGAGAAGCATGCCGATATCGGCGATGCGGACGCGATGGAAAGCCACACTTTCCGCGGCGTTGGCGAGATCGAGCTGCCGGCGCCGGGCCTCGGCTCGCTGAACTACGACCTCTACCTCCAGCGTCTCGCCGAAAAGCATCCGAACATCCCGATGATCATTGAGCATCTGTCGGAAGACGACGTGCCGCGCGCCAAGAAGTTCCTCGACGGGAAGCTGCGCGCCAACGGCCTCTAAGATCGCCGGGCGCCGCCCGCTCCGGTGCGGCGCCCGCATTCGCAAGATAGGGAGTGGAGGAAACGAGATGTTGAAATTCGGATTGAAACTGGCGGCCGCGGCGGCCGTGTTCGCGGGCGTCGCGTTCGGCTCGGCGGCGCAGGCCGCGGATGGCCAGAAGACGTTCTATCTCTTGTCGCATGGCGGCCCGTCAGACGCTTTCTGGATCGACTGGAATGCCGGCGCGACCAAGGCCTGCGACCAGCTCAAGGTGACCTGCAAGATCTCATTCAGCGGCGGCGACATGGCGGCGCAGAAGGAGGCCTTCAATTCCGCGCTTGCGGCCAAGCCCGACGGCATCGCCACC
>NZ_RZTO01000732.1:0-3119 GCF_003997225.1 Mesorhizobium sp. M2C.T.Ca.TU.002.02.1.1 | reverse complement strand
CGCATAGTCCGTCTCGAGGTTGAGCGCGACGGCATTGCGATCGGCGCTCAAAGCGGATTCGTCGTCACCCAGCACCTGGCGGATCTTGGACAGGCTCCAGCGCAAGGCGCCGCGCGGATCGTCGGGAATGTCCCAGAATATCTCGCACAACCGCTCGCGCTGATGCTGCCTGGCGGTGACGGCGAGGTAAGCAAGCAGCGCCCGCGTCTTGCGCGACGGCGGCAGGTCGAGCGGCGCGCCGTCGCGCGTGACCTGAAAATCGCCAAGCACGCGCAGTTGTAGCATCTGCTGGCCGCCGTTCATGCGTTCACGCGCTTGTCGATAGCCATGATCCCCCTTCGGCCCTGGCCGGCGCCGCGAAGGGCAGCCAATAGCAAAATCGGCTAATTTAGGAAAGCGTGGCGCATGGCACCCAGCGCACATGGACCTGAAATGACGCTGTTTGCCGCTCCTCACGTTCTTACCGGAAGGGCTCGCGGCTTGATTATTGTCGCCAGCATCACCCCGACCACAATGAACGCCGCGCCGATCAGATCGTAGTCGTGCAGGCTTTCGCCGAGCAGGAGATAGGCGAGGATGGCGACGAACAATGTCTGCAGATAGAGCAGCATGCTTGCCCGGCTCGCGCCCAGCGTCTCGACGCTTTTGTTGTAGAGATAATACATCAGCGCGCCGCCGGGACCGGCCAGATAGGCGAGCGCGAGCAGGCCATTGCCGTTCAGGGCGGAGCGTTCGTCGTTGAATATTTCCCAGAGATGGAACGGCAGCGCCACCAGCGCCCCGGCGCCGAGCAAGAGGACCACCAGCGGCAGGAGCTCGAGGCCGAATTTGGAGCGGCGCAGCAGCACGGTGTAGAGCGCCCAGCAGAAGGCGCTGCCGACGATCCACAACTCGCCGATGTTGAAGCGCAGGTGCACCAGCGCGTCCAGCTTGCCATGCGCGACGATGACCAGCATGCCGGCAAGCGCGGCAACCGCGCCGAGCGACTTCCAGAGGCCGAGCGGCTCGCCCAGCACGAGGCGCGCCAGCACCATGGTCATGATCGGCGACATTGCCATGATGATGCCCGCCGTGGTGGCGTCGGTGTCGTTCAAGCCATGGTAGATCATGCCCTGGCAGAGCGTCAGGCCGATCGCTCCGACAGCCACGAGCTCCAGCGGCCGGGATTTGAGGAGCGCAATCATCGCGCCGTGATGGCGGTGCACGATCGGCAACAGGATGGCGCAGGCGAGCAAGAGCCGCCAGAAGCACAGCCCCCAGGGCGGCATTTCCGCCGCCACCCATTTGGCCGCGATATAGACGCCAGCCGACAGCAGCCAGCACAGAACGGCGGCGGGATAACCGCCCAGGGAAGGTATCGAGACCGCGGCAGGTTGCTCTGCCGGATGCGCTATCGGTATCGCCTGCATCGCATGCCCCCGTTCGATGAACGCAGCCCAGACGTGAGCGGCAGTCTATCTCATCCCCGGGTTGTTACATATGGCCGCCGATGGGGAGCCATGGTCCAAAGATCAGTGCGGCGTGCCGCTAGCCGGATGCAGCAGGTCCCAGGCCGAGCCGACGCGACCATGGAGCTGCGACGCAAAGCGTTCGGCTTCGGCGTCTTCGAGGCCGTCGTCGACAAGCGCCTCGATGCTTCGCCGCAGCAGGGCGAGCTGCATCTGCCGTGCATGGCCTTTGTCCGTTTCGCGCATGATGGCAGTGACGTGATAGGCCACGACAGGCTGGCCGAGACAGGACAGAAGCGCGCCCGACCCCGCCGTCGCTGCAGTAACCGCTTCCTCGATATTCATGTCGGCGCTCCTCATCAAAGATGCTGGGCGCCTCCCCGGCAGACGGCGGCGATTATCCGCCGCTCCTTTGCTGATTTCGACAGCCGCGCTCATCGCTCACGACCAAAATCAGTATCCTCCAGAACCGTATTAAAGGCGACCGGATAGTTAATTGATGGTTAACGCGAACGGTCGCATCTTAGACGTCTCGCCTGCCCAAACGCATCGGTCAGTGACCGGGGAGGTTGCGCCCGGCCGAAGGCGCGAGGCTCTGCGAACCGGGTACCGAAACCGGCGCGCCTCGAAGCACCCAGTCGGCCGCGATCTGGCCGATCACCGGGGCAAGCTGGATGCCGTAGCCGCCGGCGCCGGCGGCGGTGATCAACGTTGATTCCGAGGCGTCGATCGGCCCGACAAAGGGGCGATGGTCGGCGGTCACCGGGTAGAGGCCCGCCCAGCCCCGGCCGAGCCGCGCTCCAGGCAGGCCGGGAACACGCTCCAGAAGCAACTCCGCCAGATCGACCTTGGACTGCTCTTCGCACTGGTCGTTGTAATTGTCGGGATCCTCGGGCGCGATGGAGTTCACCTTGTGGATCTCGGCGATCAGCTCGCCTGGTTTTTCGTGGCGGAAATTGAGGCCGCTGCCTTCGCCGTTCACCAGGTCCATCACCATCGGCATGGTGTAGCCGAGCGGCTCGTCGAGATGAATGACGACGGCCTCGTGGCGCTCGGGCCAGATGTGCAGGCGCTGGCCGAAAAGCGCTGCGACCTGCGGCGCCCAGGCGCCAGCCGCATTGACCACGGCATCGCAATCCATCGAGCCGCCGCTGGTTTCCAGCGTATAGCCGCCCGGCCGCCGTTCTACGCCGAGCAGCTTGCGGTACTGGCGGATCTCGCCGCCCCTGGCGCGGACGATGCCCGCCAGGAAATTGCACATCTCGTGCGGGTCGAGGAAGCCGTTGTCGGGTCCGAACAATCCGCCTTCGAGCCCATCCGGATTGATATGCGGAACGAGATCCTTGAGTTCATTGGCACGGATCAGGCGCGACCTCAGCCCTGCTTCGGCCTGGATCTCGACCGATCTGGCGAACAGCTCCATCTGCGCCGGCGTGCGCGCGAGCCGCAGATAGCCGATATGGTTGAAGCGAAGCCCCTCGCCCTCCCATTGGCGGAACCGGCGCAGCGAATGGACGCGCAGCATGATCTCGAACGGGTCGGTCAATTGCGATCCGACGACGCCGACCGACCGGCCGCTCGACCCCGAGGCAATCGACTGCGCTTCGAGCACCGTGACGCGGGCGCCCTGCTCGACGAGGTTGAGCGCCGTGCACATGCCCAGTGTGCCCG
>NZ_RZTO01000731.1:0-3127 GCF_003997225.1 Mesorhizobium sp. M2C.T.Ca.TU.002.02.1.1 | reverse complement strand
GGCGCCAAAGCCGAAGCCGCAGGCAAAAGGCCTCATCATCCATTCCGTCGGCAGCGCAAGGCCCGCCGTCGAAGCGAGCCCCAGGATCCGCATCAGCCTCAACGGGCGGGTGATCATGGTGGACGAGAATTCGGGCCGTCAGCTGCATCATATCGGCGATCTCAGGTCCCGGGACGGCAGCGACGTCTTTGTGCTCGCGACCAAAGCCAATCAGTATTTCTCGCCGGTCGACGAGGGCATAGCGGCGGCATTGGCCGACCTCGACGGCGGCCGGCTCGGACCGGATTATGGCGAAGACCAGCTCGCCGCAGACATCGGCAACAGGCTTGGCATGACGTGAGGTGGGCGAGAGCGTGCGATGGTTAAATGAAGCGTAGCACCGGCCAGGACGAAAGCCTGCTCATGACGCATCCCGCCCGTCATCCGATGCGTCCCAACGCGCTTGTCGCGCCCAGCTATGACGAACGGGCGACCATGCGAGCCTGGGAGACATTGCTCGCCGGCGACAGCGAACGGGCGGGCAACCGCTTTCCGGTTCGCTCCCTGATCCACGATTCCTGGAGCCGCTGCGCCACAAGCGGCATCAATGCCCAGCAGAGCGAAGCGCCGCTCGAAAACGGCAAGGACCACATCGAGCTGCTCTCGCGCTCCAACGGCGAGTTGCTTGCCGCGGCGCGGCGATCCTTCTTCACCATCGGCCGCCTTCTCGACGGGACCGGCGCCATGCTGGTGCTGACCGACGGCGACGGCGTGCTGATCGATGCTATCGGCGACAAGCGCACGATCCATGATGGCATGGACATCCATCTCGCCGTCGGCGGGAAATGGACCGAGGACGTCGTCGGCACCAATGGGATCGGCACCGCGCTTTGGGCGGGCGAGCCGGTCTTCGTGCATGCGGCGGAGCATTTCTGCGCCGGGATCAAGTCGTGGACCTGCGCCGGCGCGCCGATTCGCGATCCGATCGATGGAAACATCATCGGCGTGGTCGATCTTTCGGGCCATCCCGACATCTTCCGTCCGCACAACACGGTGCTGGTCGCAGCCGCCGCGCGCGAGATCGAGAAGGCGCTCGCCGAGCAGCAGATGGAGGACCGCGCGCGCCTGCTGGAGGCCTTCATCACCTCGGCCCCCAACTATCGCCGGCGCGACGGATTGATGATCGTCGACCGCCGTGGACGGCCGATCTACTGCAACAACCTTCCCGAAGAAGCGGCACGCGAGCTGCTGGCGGAGCCGGCCGCGCAGAACCCGAACGCCAGGTTCCTGGTCAAGCTGCCCGAGCTCGGCTCGGGCATCGACCTGGGCGACGCCCTGCCGGCGTCGCTGCGCTCCTGCCATATCAGCTCGCTTGAGTTCGACGACGGCCTGCGCGGCGCCGCGCTCGTCTTCCCGGCGCAGGGATCGACGACGATCGTCTCGGACAGCCGCAGAACGCAGATCAAGCAACTTGAAGCGGCGTCGGCGCTGATCATCGGCGAGAGCGAGCCCCTGCTTGCCGCCGTCGACATCGCCTGCAGGGTCGCGGACTCGAAGGAAGTCACCTCGGTCCTGCTCGAAGGCGAGACGGGCGTCGGCAAGGAGTTGTTCGCAAGGCTCATCCACATCGGCAGCCGCGCTTCGCAGAACAGCCCGTTCATCGCCGTGAACTGCGGCGCGATCACCAAGGAGCTGTTCGGCTCGGAGCTGTTCGGCCATGTCTCGGGCGCCTTCACCGGCGCGAGCCGCGACGGAAAGCCCGGCGTCTTCGAGCTCGCCAATGGCGGCGTGCTCAGCCTCGACGAGATCGGCGAGATGCCGCTCGAGATCCAGCCGTTCCTGCTCAGGGTGCTGGAAGAGCGCGTGGTCCATCGCATCGGCGACAGCCGCGCCCGGCCGGTCGACGTGCGCCTGATCGCCTCGACCAACCGCGATCTCAAGCGCGAGGTGGATGCCGGCCGGTTCCGCCGCGATCTCTACTATCGCATCTCGACCGTTTCCATCCGCGTGCCGCCCCTGCGGGACCGCGGCAGCGACGTGTTGCTGCTCGCAGAGCACTTCAACCACAAGATCTCGGCCCGGATGGGGTCGGCCCCGCTTGAATTCTCGACAGCGGTCATGGATGCGTTCCTGGCCTACCAGTGGCCGGGAAATGTGCGCGAGTTGAAGAACCTGGTGGAGAGGCTGCACGTGCTGTCTCGCGGGGCCATCGTCGGCCTCGGCGATCTGCCGGAGGAAATGCTGGGGGCCGGAACGACAAAGGCTGGGGCCGAAATTCAATTGGCCACGCCGGCGACGGCCGGCGCACCCGGAGCGTTGCCTTGCGCCATCGACGGAGCGCCGGTGCGCAGCATCGAGGATGCCGAACGTCAGGTCATCAAGGATGCGCTGGCGGCTGAGGGCGGCAATCTGAGCCGCGCGGCGCTGCGCCTCGGAGTGTCGCGCCCGACGCTCTATCGCAAGCTCGATCAGTTCGGCATCCGGCGCGGCTTCATCTGAGTTACCCTGGCCTGAAAAGATCAAAGGCCCCATGGCACGAAACCATGGGGCCTTTTGTCGTTGCTACCAAGGTTCAGGCCGGCTGGACGGCGCCTTCCAAACCGATCGCCCGGTTGCGCTGCAAGAGGCCGGCGACGGCAGCTCCGAGGCAAGGCGCCAAAATATAGAGCCACAGCTGCGAGAGAGCGGCGCCGCCCGCGAACAACGCCGGCCCGAGCGCGCGGGCCGGATTGACCGACGATCCTGAAACCGCGATCCCCGCAAGGTGGATCGCCACCAGCGTCAGCCCGATCGCCAGGCCGGCGAGCGTGCCGGCGCCGCCAGGGGCGGTGCTGTTGAGGATGACGGTCACGAACAGGAAGGTCGCCACCAACTCGAACACGAAGGCCGAGGTCGCCGAATAGGTCGACCAGCCGTTCTGCGCAAAGCCGCTTGCCGCGACATCGTAGCCGCCGGCTTTGCCCTCGGCGATGAGATAGAGCACGCCCGCCGAAACGATCGCGCCGGCGCACTGGGCGACGACGTAGCCGACAAAGTCGCTCGAGCCGAGCCGGCCCGAGACCAGGAAGCCGAGACTGACGGCGGGATTGAGATGGGCGCCGGAGACCGGACCGACGGCGTACGCCATCGCCACGACCGAGAGGCCGAA
>NZ_RZTO01000730.1:0-3128 GCF_003997225.1 Mesorhizobium sp. M2C.T.Ca.TU.002.02.1.1 | reverse complement strand
GACCAGGCGAGTCACGCCGCCGATTTTCGCGATCTGGTCATCGCCTGGCGCAACAATGCGGCGGTCAGGCTGCGCGACATCGCCGATGTCGAGGATTCCGTCGAGGACGTGCGCAATCTCGGCCTCGCCAATGGCGAGCCGGCGGTGCTCCTGGTGCTCTACCGCGAGCCCAACGCCAACATCATCGAGACCGTCGACCGCGTGCGCGCGCTGATCCCGACGCTGCAGGCCTCCGTGCCGGCCGATGCGCGGCTCAGCGTCGCGACCGACGGCTCGACCACGATACGCGGCTCGCTGCACGACACCGAGCTGACTTTGGCGCTGGCGGTGCTGCTCGTCATCCTTGTCGTGTTCTGCTTCCTGCGCGACTGGCGCGCGGCATTGATCCCCAGCGTGGCGCTGGTCGTCTCGATCCTCGGCACCTTCGGCGCGATGTACCTGCTCGGCTTCACCCTCGACAATCTGTCGCTGATGGCGCTCACCATCGCCACCGGCTTCGTCGTGGACGACGCCATCGTGGTCTTGGAAAACATCACGCGCCACATCGAGGACGGCATGCCGCGCGGCAGGGCAGCGCTCGTCGGCGCCAGGGAAGTCGGCTTCACGGTGCTGTCGATGAGCGCCTCGCTGGTCGCCGTCTTCCTGCCGATCCTGTTGATGGGCGGCATACTCGGCCGCCTGTTCCAGGAATTCGCCCTGACCTTGTCGCTGTCGAGCGCGATTTCGCTAATCCTGTCGCTGACGGTGACGCCGATGATGTGCGCGCATTTCCTGCGCCCGGGCGCAATCCCGTCGACGAGGCGCTCGTTCCTCGCCCGCTTCGGCGAAGGCGTCTTCGAGCTCGTCCGCGCCTTCTACGGACGTTCGCTTGGCTGGTCGCTCGACAATTCGGAAATCATGCTCGTGGTGCTTTTCGCGGCCATCGTCTTCAACGTCTATCTCTACACGGTAGTGCCGAAGGGCTTCTTCCCGCAGCAGGATACCGGCGAGCTGATGGGCGGCCTGCGCGCCGACCAGGCCATCTCTTTCCAACTGATGCGGCGGAAATTCGAGCGGCTGGAAGCGATCCTGAAGAGCGATCCGGCGGTCGAGAACGTCGTCGGCTTTATCGGCGGACGGCAGACCAATTCCGGCTTCGTCCAGGTCGCCCTGAAACCGAAGGGCGAGCGGGCGCCGCTGCAGGTGGTGCTTACCAGGCTGCGCGCGCAGCTCGGGCAATTGCCCGGCGCGCAGCTCTTCCTCAATCCGCGCCAGGAGATCAGGGTCGGCGGCCGCCAGAGCCTTGCGACCTACCAATACACGCTGCAGGCCGACACGACCGCCGATCTCGATCAATGGACGCCGAAGCTGGTCGATCTGCTGAAGCACGCGCCTGAGCTCACCGACGTCAACTCCGACCGCGACGAGGCCGGCCTCGAGACCAACATCGCGGTCGACCGCGAGAGTGCGGCACGCCTCGGCCTGACGCCCGCCAGCATCGATGCCACGCTCTACGATGCTTTCGGCCAGCGCCAGGTGTCGACCATCTTCAACGCCCGCAACCAGTACCATGTCGTCATGGAGGTCGCGCCGCGCTACCTGCAGGACCCAAGCGCGTTGAACGGCATCTATGTCAGCACGTCCGGCGCCACGGCCAGCGGCACGCAGGCAACCAACGCCTTGGCTGGCAGCCTGACGGGTTCGCTGCGGAACCAGGCCACCAACGCCATTGCCGTCACCGGCCATGGCAGCGCCTCGAGCGGCGCGGCGGTCAGCACCTCGGCCGAGAAGATGGTGCCTCTGGCCGCCTTCAGCACCTATGGGCCGGCGACCATGCCGCTCTCGGTCAACCACCAGGGCCATTTCGTCGCCACGACGATCTCGTTCAACCTTGCCGAGGGCGCGACGCTCGGCGACGCTTCGGCCGCGATCGACCGCGCCATGGCCGAGCTGAAAATGCCGGTCACGATCCATGGCTCCCTGGCCGGCACCGCGCTCGCCTACCGCGCCAACCTGCTCAACGAATTGCTTCTGATCGCCGCCGCGCTCGCGACGATCTATGTCGTGCTCGGCGTGCTCTATGAAAGCTATGTCCACCCGATCGCCATTCTGTCGACGCTGCCGTCGGCGGGCATCGGCGCGCTGCTCGCGCTCATCGTCACCGGCATGGAGTTCGACGTGATCTCGCTGATCGGCATCATCCTGCTGATCGGCATCGTCAAGAAGAACGCCATCATGATGATCGACATGGCGTTGCAGGCCGAACGTCAGGAAGGGCTGTCGGCCCGCGCGGCCATCCACAAGGCGAGCGTCCAGCGCTTCCGGCCGATCATGATGACGACCTTCGCCGCATTGCTCGGCGCGTTGCCGCTGGCGATCGAAACCGGCACGGGCGCGGAACTGCGCCAGCCGCTCGGCGCGGCGATCGTCGGCGGCCTCATCGTCTCGCAGCTCCTGACGCTCTACACCACGCCGGTCGTCTATCTCTATCTGGACAGGCTCAGCGCCCGTCGACCGTCGCCTCGGCTCGCTCCGGCGGAGTAATCCCGATCACCCGCCGGCAATACGCTGGTGCACCCGGCAGAGGACTTCCGCAAAAGTCTCGAACGTGCCGTGCTCGGTCAGCTCGCGCAGCACCTGTTCGTTGATGCCGCCGCGCGTCGTGTACTCCTGCGACAGATGCATGAAATCTTTCTCCGGCACGGTGTCGGACGCGTTGGCCAGCGCCTTGTAGATGCTGGTGATATAAGCGCGGCTCTTGTCTCCAGCCACACCCTGGCTGCGCACAAAGGTGTCGATCGTACCGAGATATTTGAAATAGCTGGCGTAGTTCGCGGTGACGACGCTGAGCGCGTCGAACTCGGCCTGGTCCCCGACCTCAATCGCTCCGCCCAGCCTGCCGAAGAACGCCGCCATGATCGGGTCCGGCGGGCAGATGATCGTCGCGCCCTGCAGGCGGGCGATCATCGGCATCGGCAGCGCCTTGCCGACACGCGCCGCCGGCGCCACGAGGCCGGCGATCTCCTCAAGCGATATCGTGGCGATGAGGCTGACAACATGATGGTCCGGCCGGAACCGCAGTTCCTTGAGCACCTCGTGCGCGATCTGCGGCCGCACCGCCAGCATGACGGTGTCGCACTGGTCAAGCA
>NZ_RZTO01000072.1:0-13150 GCF_003997225.1 Mesorhizobium sp. M2C.T.Ca.TU.002.02.1.1 | reverse complement strand
CCGTACATCAAATACACGTCCTCATCGCGTGGCCGGTAGCCCTCGACTTCAAACGCAGCGACCGCGTAGCCCAGTTTCTTCTCGAACTGTTGCTGGGGCCGAACGCCAGTCGCCGAAGGCCCGAATGCAAGCCATCCGCGCCGATCACTAAATCAAACTGGCGTTCGCCTCCATGTTTCAAACAAGCGCGCATGCCGTCTGACGCTTGCGCACGGCGAACTCTCGCGCTTGCTCTTCGAAAAGGCCAAAGACACGACAGAGATCATTTTCGGCAATGAGATCGTCAGGCTCGAAGGAGCGTCACATATCGGCCGTTTGTCAATCCCCAAAGATGTCTGTGTCAAAGCCTGCTACACGTTTTCCGGCATCATTCACGATACGCATTTCGCGCACACGATATCTACGCGATTGATGTCTGCCTCGAGACCCATCCTTTCAGCGATCCAATAGCCAAGGGCCCAAAAATCAATGACGTAGCCCCCGGTGCGCAATTGAGTCGCTTGCTCGATCAGAGTTGGCCGGAATCCGAAGGCTGCGAGCCAAAAGCCAAGCGCCGGCCCCGCAACCCCCCTCCCGCCGGAAATCAACACCGTTCGGTCGGTCATCGCGCCACTCCTTTTTAGAGCACTTCGCCGGTGTAGATGCAGCCTCGGATGGCGGGGATCATGTACGCGTGGCCGAAGGAAGAGAGGGACCAGCCTCATTGAGCAGGGTAGCGAGACCAGTGATGACCTGCTGCATCACGAACGGCTTGACGATCATGATGCTGTTGGGAACCCCAAGCGCGCCCCAGTCTTCAGCTCCATCGGCGCTTTCATAGATCACAGGAAGGCTCGGGTTAGTGGCTCTAACGTGACGCGCGATGTCCCACCCGCTTGGACCCGTCCCGAGTCTTATGTCCGTCACAAGCGCCCCAATGCGCTCCGGATCACGATCAAAGATGGCTATAGCTTCCGCTCCTCGGCTAATGCCGACTACCTCGAACCCCGCCTCGATGAGGGAGTGTTCAAGGTCAAGGAGGATGATGCTCTCATCCTCCACGACCAACACGGTACAGGGCTGCAACCAACCCCCCAGCTTCCAAAGGAGAAATGACCACCACCGAAACAGGTCACGAACCCTTTTGGTTCCCGTGTCAATAGCATTTGTTAGCCGGGATCAGGACGACATCGCCGGTTCAGCCAAGTTCCTCAATGTGTTATGATTCGTCGCGTGGGAAAGAAGGCGAAGCAGACACTGGTGATGGCGTGCTGAATGAGCTGTTTGAGAAGAATCGGGCCTGGTCCGAGGAGCGCCGTCGCGAGGATCCCCACTATTTCGAACGGCTTTCCAACCTTCAGCGACCGCAATACCTCTGGATCGGCTGTTCGGACAGCCGGGTACCCGCCAACACGATCACCGGCTTGGAGCCCGGCGAGGTCTTCGTCCACCGCAATGTGGCAAACTTGGTTCACCCAAACGACCTGAACCTGTTGTCGGTCCTAGAGTACGCGATCGACGTACTGGACGTGTCACATGTCGTCGTCTGCGGCCACTATGGCTGTGGCGGCATTCGGGCTGCGCTCGACGGAGAACGGCACGGTATCATCGACCATTGGCTGCAGCCCATTCGCGATGTGGCTGAGCAGAACAAGGATGAACTGGACCGCCTCCCCGATCTCACATCGCGCCTCAGGCTCGTTTGTGAAATGAGCACTCGCAACCAGGTTGCGCGTCTTGAACGGACGCCCATTGTGCAGTGGGCATGGAAGCGGGGCAGGCGGGTGCGGATTCACGGGTGGGTCTACGGACTGTCCGACGGATTGATCTCGGATCTCAAGTGCAGTGTGCCTGCGCTGAATTCGACCGGCTGAGCCGGCCTATACATCATCCACTAAGTGAACGTTGTCTTTCTGGCGTACCCGGTACACGTTGTCAGGGCCTGAATTAGCGCGTTTTGAAGACTCCCTTTGCTCGTGACCAGACTTTCCTCCCACGACTGAAGCCAGGCGCTGTAGGCTTCCTTTTGAAACTGCCAGCCTTATCACCGCCCGATTCCGCTCCCCGAAGCCGTCAGCAAACTGCGGGCCGATGGCTGGCGGTTTCGACCGTATCTCTATTGGCCCTTGAGAGCTTGGCGATTACGCGAGGGCTTTTAGGAGTGCCGCAGAGCTCGAATGAGCGGGCGATTGGACTATGAGGCGGCCTATGCAGGCAATCAGGCCTCGTTGACCGATGATGTGCATCGCCCGAGCCAGATTTTGTGCACGAGCGCGCGCAGTGCATCTCCGCAGCGGCGCGGTCTCCTTTTTGTTTTTGTGAGCTCGATGTTCCGGGCAACGTGAATTCGACACAGTTTGCGCAAGCGCAAAGAACCATCTTCCGTGCCCCGCATAAACGAATGCCATTCAGGGCGTGCCGAGTTCGTGATCCAAGGATCTCGTCCGAGGCAGCGTTGTTGAAGGCCAGCCACGGATGATGCGATGTCCGGCCCAAAGCTTTGAAATTTGCGATGTCGGATAGAGCACATTGATGGACAAGCCCGTCACCACCGTGCGCGTGCCCGGACGAGGCCGCATCTACAATTCGATCACCGAGACGATCGGCGACACGCCGCTGGTGCGCCTCAACAAGTTCGCAAAGGATAATGGCATCGTTGCCAACCTCATGGCGAAGCTCGAATTCTTCAATCCGATCGCTTCGGTCAAAGACCGCATTGGCGTCGCCATGATCGAGGCGCTGGAGGCGGTCGGCCGCATCACCCCGGGCAAGACCATCCTGATCGAGCCGACCTCGGGCAATACGGGGATAGCGCTCGCTTTCGCGGCCGCCGCCAAGGGCTACAGGCTCATTCTCACCATGCCTGAAACCATGTCCGTGGAGCGCCGCAAGATGCTGGTGCTGCTAGGTGCCGAAGTGGTGCTGACGGATGGCACCAAGGGCATCAAGGGCGCCATCGCCAAGGCCAACGAACTTGCAGCGGCGCTGCCGGACGCAGTTATTCCGCAGCAGTTCGAGAACGCGGCCAATCCGGAGATTCATCGGCGCACCACCGCAGAGGAGATCTGGAACGACACGCAAGGTCAGGTCGACATCCTGGTCGCCGGCATCGGCACCGGCGGCACAATCACCGGTGTCGGCCAGGTGCTGAAGCAGCGCAAGCCTTCGGTGCGTGTGGTGGCGGTCGAGCCGGATGCCTCGGCGGTGCTATCGGGCGGCCAGCCGGGCCCGCACAAGATTCAGGGTCTGGGCGCTGGTTTCGCGCCGAAGACGCTCGACACGTTGATCTACGACGAGGTGGTCACGGTTTCGAACGAGGAGGCCGTGGCCAATGCCCGCCTCGTCGCACGGCTGGAGGGCGTGCCGGTCGGTATCTCCTCGGGCGCAGCCCTGAAGGCGGCGTCCGTCATCGGCGCGCGGGCGGAAAATGCGGGCAAGAATCTCGTGGTGATAATTCCCTCCTTCGCCGAGCGCTATCTGTCGACGGTCCTGTTCGAGGAAGCGGAGAGCTAAGAGATGGCGGGTGTACCAAGCTACCACCTGGTCGAGAAAGTCCGGCAACCCCCTGCGCGTCGCCGCGTCATGTTGATTGGCCCCGCTGAGATCGCCGTCCTCGGCATCCGCCATCTGCGCCTTTCCCTGCACGGCATTCAAGCTTGCTTGGATCGGGCGCGCTCTGCGCTGAGGAGCGGGAAGGGTGCCGGATGCCGCAGGGCAGTGAGATGCGCCGACAGAAAAAGGAGCCATGCCACCGACCAAGCGATACCTGCCGTGGTCACTAGCGCATCGTAAGGCGTAGCCATCTCCGCCAGGCAGCGCGCGCCCGTCGCAGCAAGGATCAGCCATAGCGCGATCCAGTGGCGTGTCAGCGGCATCAGGCCGATGACCTCGATGCGGCGCATCGAAACTCTCGATGCCACCGCCGCCACCATCGAGCCCATTGCGCCCATTGTCAGCAGATGCGTCTGGGCCAGAGGCGGAAGCACCCCCACCCGCGCGGCGACGATGCCGAGAAGCCCGGCCGCCAGGGCCGCATAAGCGGTGCACAGCATCCGGTTTGCCGGCCATGCTCCAAGCCCGCCCCAGGCCCTATGGAGCACCCACAGGGCGGCGACCGTCAGTGCCGACGTCCCAATCGCTCCGCTTGATACGGCCCCGACTCCCACCATGACGAGGCCAGGCCACACGGACGCTGCAGACCGTTGCGGCAAGCCGCGGCGCCGGTGCTCTTCGATCATGAAGGCGGCTGTCATCCGGCCGCCCACGGCCAGGATCAGCGCGCTGATCGCCAAGGGAAGCGCCGAGGCCTGTATCTGCTGCCGGACCAATGCCGCTTCCGCCATCACGAGGCCGAGCGGCACGAGGGCCAGCGGCAGCTTGTCCCAGCGCCTTGCGCGCAGAACGGGCAGCACGATCACCAGCGCGACGATTAGCAAGGGTAGACACACCATCCATATCGATTGCGGCTCGGCCAGCGCCAGCATTCGCGCGCCCAAAGCCAGGGCAGCCAGCCCCAATGCCGGCAGGGGGATCTCCAGCCTGGTCCACGCCCGCTGCGCGGTCAGAAGGTAGCCCGAGACTGCCATGCCGCCAAAACCGAATATCCCCAGCCGGACATGCGCCTGACCGGGATCCGTCAGCGGCAGCAGCCACAGCCACGGCAGAACGGCTGCGACAACGGCCGCGAGGGCGAAGAATATGCCGGCCGGATGGAAGATCAGGGGCCTGCGCTTCATGCCGTCCGGCCTCCGCTGGATTCCGAGTGTTCCGCTCTGTATCTGCCTAGCGGCGATGCCGCGTTGCGCATGCCCCTGCTGCAGGCATTGGAGTTCGTTGGGTCTGCCTCTTGGCGACGGATTAGTTTGTCGCGTTCTTCGAGAATGTCCTGTTCGCCCCTTGGGCGGCGATCCTCTTGATGCATTGGCTGGCCGTCGGCTTCAGGCCGGATGCAGCGCCAGAGGGAGCAAGCTTGGGCGCGTCGGTGTTCGTAGTCGCAGCCGCCTCTTCGGTCGCGCTGTTCTCGGTCACCGCTGAACGAATGAGCTGACATCGGCCCCTATCTAGGATGCAACGGTCGCAATCGCTTACGCCATCGGACACAAAGCGAGGCGAGAAAAAGCGGTCCGCAACCAGACGGCGGGCGTAGAAGCTTTACGCGCCCCATTTGAAAAGCCGGGTACCACGTCGTGAGTGCCCGGCTCAGGGCGTTCAGATCTCCGTTTTCAGCGATCGGCCTTCCGCAAGCATGAGCAGGCGGTGGGGTTCGACGACGGTCACCTTCTGGCGCCCGCTTCTGACCAGGCCCTTTTCTTCCCAGGCGCTCAGAAGGCGGCTGACCGTATGCAACGTCGTTCCCGTCATGTCGGCAATGTCCTGACGAGAAAGCGGAAAGTCTATCAGCAGCCCTTCTTCTGTCTTTCTGCCCGTCTGGTTCACCAGCTTGAGCAAGGCATGGGCCACGCGCCGGTCGACCTGCTCGGTCGACATCTCGACCACGCGCGCATGCGCGTCCTGCAGGCGGCCGCCGATGGTCTTGTACGCGTTGGCGCCGAAGCTCGGATAGGAGGAGGCGAACTCCGACCAGAGGCTGCTTGGCCAGGCCAGCACCACGCAGTCGGTGACAGCGATGGCGCTGGCCGGATAGGCGGTGAGCCCAAGGGCGCTGGCGATGCCCATCAATTCTCCAGGGCTGATGTAGCGCACGATGACTTCCTCACCGGCGGTCGTAGTCTTGACCACGCGGACATGGCCATCCAGCAACAGGAAAAAGGAGTGTGCGTCCAGCTCCTGTTCGAAGACCGGCTGTTCCTTTGCGATGCGCAGCGCCCGCGCCTGACCGATCATGCGGTCGAGTTCCGCTGAGTTTAGGCCCTGGAACGACGGCAAATCGGCGATCAGCGAGCGGTCGAGTCGACTCATATTATTTCCCAACTTTGCGGCATCTCGCTTATATGAGCTTGCTCTCCCGGTGCACCATGTCACGCAGACGTCGGTTGCAGCAACCGCTTCATGCCGCGACGTTTTCCCACGCAGGGCTTCGCCGAATTACAGATCTCTTCCAATCGGCTGCGGGAATGCGCTGCGCCGCATCAAAGATGACGCGAGCCGCAACGGCTGTTCCTTCAGCCATGGGTAACAGGCATCTTCATCGAGAAGGGCGGATTTCCTGCCTGACGGAGAGGGCCGAACTTACCAACGGGGAGGGCCGAACTTACTGGACCAGTGGCGATGCGCTCGCCTCGATATGGACACCGTCGATCTCGGCCTGCCCGGCCAGAACGCTGACGTACTGGCGCAGCGCCTTTTCTTCCACCTGCGACCGAAGCCGTGCGGCGATCCGCTCCTGGACGGCATCGAAGGGAAGCTTCCGGCCGGGGATGCGCTGGTCCACGGCCACGATGTGGAGGCCGTAACGCGTCCTGACGAGTTCGCGGAGTATTCCCGACGCGCCGAACTTGAAGAGAGCCTTTTCGAATTCCGGCACCATGTCGCCGCGGCCGACCTGGCCCAGATTGCCGCCTTGCGCTCCGGAAGGGCAGTTGGAAAGGTCCGCCGCAAGCGCCGCGAAGCGGTCCGGCTCGACCAGCAGTTCGTTCAGCGCCTGTTCGGCCCGCGCCCGAACCTGCGGCACGTTCACCTGCGGCGTCACCTGAAACAGGATGTGCCGTGCATGGACGAGGTCGCCGCTCTCGAACTCGGCCAGGTTCTGCTCGTAATAGCGGCGGCATTCGGCTTCGGTAGGCTTTGGGGTCGTTACTTCCTTTTCGATCAGCGCCTCGATTGCCGCCCCGACCGTCTTCTCATCTTCGGTCGCTGGTTCGAGCAGGCCAACCGCGACCGCCCGCTGCCGCAGAAGTTCGTGCACGGCGGCGAACTCGGCCGAATGATCGGCCTCGACCGCCACCGCGATGCCGTTGACCGAAAGGATCATGACCGGGTCGGCTCCTGGGCGCGGGTCTTCGGCGTTCGCGCGATCTGGTACGGACGGAACAGATAGGCGAGCGCACCGGCGCCGCTCCAGATGTGGATCATGCGCGTAAAAGGCGAAACCAGGAACAGCGTGAAGCCGAGCAGGATGTGCAGCTTGTAGGTGAGCGGCACGTCAACCATGAGCGCTGCGGCGCCGCCGTCCAGCGTCACTATGCCTTTCACGTAGCTCGTCAGCACCTCGAACAGGCCGCCGTCCATGTGGAAGGCCGATAGCGGGACCGTGAGCAGCCCGAGCGCAAGCTGCAGCCACAGCATGAAGGTGATGGCTATGTCCCATTTGCGGCTGTTCAGCCGGATGCGCGGATCGGCCAGCCGACGGTAGATGAGGATCGTCAGCCCGACGATGGCGGTAAAGCCGGCGATGCCGCCGACCACCATAGCGAGAAGCTGATGGGCGACCGGGGACAAAGCCCAGTCCACAGCCCAATGCGGTGCCAGAAAGCCGGCGAAATGGCCGAGGATGACAATGATGACGCCGTAGTGGAAGAGATTCGAGCCAAGCTTGAGCTCGCGCTGGCGCAGCATCTGCGAGGAATCGCTCTTCCACGTATAGGGCTCGCGGTCGAAGCGGATCAGGCTGCCGATCAGGAGCACCACGAGACAGATGTAGGGATAGACGCCGAAGAGCAACGTGTTGACGTAGGAATTGGCGAGCATTGAGAGCCTCCTTCCTTCTCAAATCGTGGAGCCGCCGCCCGGCGGGGCCGTATCGGCAAAGGCGGGCCTCTCGGCCCAGTCGCGGTCAAGCGCTTCCGTCTGCTCGCGGACCGGCTTCACCTTGGCCGCGTCGACCGGTTTCTCGCCGGCGATGACCAGCAACGCCTGGATGACGGCGGCGTATCGGCTTTGCCGGGCGAGCAACGAACGGCAGATCGAAGCGAGGATGGCCGCGCAGTCGGCTAGCAGCTCGCGGGCCTCCGTCATGTCGCGCAGGCTCAGATACTCCAGCACGACAGGCAGATAGTCGGGGAGTTCCGAGGCGGCGAGCTCGAAGCCGGCGGCACCGTAGAGTTCCTTCAGCTCGACCATGGCGGTGCCACGGTCGCGGCCATCGCCGTGCAGGTGCTCGAACAGATGCAGGGACAGAGCCCGGCCGCGGTCGAACAGGTCGACATAGCGTTCCTCTGCCGCGAGCAGGCCGCCCTGTCCGATCTCGTCGATAAGGGCGAGGAGAGCTTCCCGCTCGCGCGCGGCCACAATCGGCGCGGCGCGCACGACCTCGGCGATCTCGGGCAGCGCTTGGCGCATCTCTTCGTCCGGATAGGACAAAAGCGCGCTGAAGGCCTTGAAGATCAACATGGGACCATCCTCACGTATCGAGCGGCCGCACGGGATTGAGCTTGCGGCGGCCCATCTTGCCGCCGAAAAGCGTCGAATGCGGCGGCCCGAAATCGCAGCCATTGCCGAAAGTGAAGCCGCAGGAGCCCTTTAGCCCGTATGCGTCCTCGGCGTCCTCGCGGTGGCTGGTCGGGATGACGAAGCGGTCCTCGTAGTTGGCGATGGCGAGGTAGCGGTGCATGTCCTCGACTTGCGCGACCGAAAGCCCCGCCTGCGCCAGCACCCCCGCTCCATCGCTCTCGCCGAGCTGGCGCTGGCGGAAGTAGATGCGCATGGCCAGCATCCGCTCCAACGCCGCCACGACCGGCGCCTCGGCACCGGCGGTGAGCAGGTTGGCAAGGTAGCGCACCGGGATGCGCAGCGAGCGCACGTCCGGAATCTCGCCCACCGTCTCGATGGCACCGGCATTGGCGTGCGATTGGATGGGAGAAAGCGGCGGCACGTACCAGACCATCGGCAGCGTGCGGTATTCGGGATGCAGAGGGAAGGCGATCTTCCAGTCCACCGCCATCTTGTAGGCGGGCGAGCGCCTTGCCGCCTCGATCCAGTTGTCGGCGATGCCGTCGGCGCGGGCCTGTTCTACGACCGCCGGGTCGTTCGGGTCGAGGAACAGCTTGAGTTGCGCCTCGTAGAGATCCTGCTCATCTTCCACGGATGCCGCGCGCTCGATGCCGTCGGCGTCGTAGAGGAGCACGCCGAGATAGCGGATGCGGCCGACGCAGGTCTCGGAGCAGACGGTCGGCTGGCCAGCCTCGATGCGCGGATAGCAGAAGATGCACTTCTCCGCCTTTCCCGAGGTCCAGTTGTAATAGATCTTCTTATAGGGACAACCCGATACGCACATGCGCCAGCCGCGGCACTTGTCCTGGTCGATGAGGACGATGCCGTCCTCCTCGCGCTTGTAGATCGAGCCGGAAGGGCAGGAGGCGACGCAGCTCGGGTTGAGGCAATGCTCGCACAGGCGCGGCAGATACATCATGAACGTGTTTTCGAACTGGCCGTAAATGTCCTTCTGCACCGCCTCGAAATTGTAGTCCTGCGAGCGCTTGTCGAACTCGCCGCCGAGAATCTCCTCCCAGTTCGGCCCCCATTCGATCTTCTCCATCGGCCGGCCGGTGATCAGCGACAATGGCCGGGCGACCGGCGCGGTCGGGAGCTCGGGCGCCTTCTGCAAATGTTCGTAGTCGAAGGTGAAAGGCTCGTAATAGTCGTCGATCTCCGGCATGTTCGGATTGGCGAAGATCTTCGCCAGCACGGCGAGCTTGCCGCCCTGCTTAGGCACGATCTTTCCGTTCTTCTTTCGCTTCCAGCCGCCGTTCCAGCGTTCCTGGTTCTCCCAGTCCTTGGGGTAGCCGATGCCTGGCTTGGTCTCGACATTGTTGAACCAGGCGTATTCCATGCCCTGGCGCGAGGTCCACACCTGCTTGCAGGTGACGGAGCAGGTGTGGCAGCCGATGCATTTGTCGAGGTTCAGCACCATCGCGATCTGTGCGCGGATCTTCATGACGCGGCCTCCTCAGCAACCGGATCGACGGGATTGGAATGGTCGAGCCACTCGACCTTGACGAGCTTGCGCACGACCACGAACTCGTCGCGGTTGGAGCCGACCGTGCCGTAGTAGTTGAAGCCGTAGGAAAGCTGCGCGTAGCCGCCGACCATGTGGGTCGGCTTCAGCACCGTGCGCGTCACCGAATTGTGGATGCCGCCGCGCTGGCCGGTGATCTGGGAACCCGGCACGTTCACGATCTTCTCCTGTGCATGGTACATCATGCACATGCCTTCCTGCACGCGCTGGCTGACGACCGCCCGCGCGGCGATCGCGCCGTTCAGGTTGAACAGCTCGATCCAGTCGTTGTCGACGATGCCCGCCTTCTTCGCGTCAGTCTCCGAAAGCCACACGATCGGCCCGCCACGCGACAGCGTCAGCATGATCAGATTGTCGGTGTAGGTGGAGTGGATGCCCCATTTCTGGTGCGGGGTGATGAAGTTGAGCACGATCTCCTTTTCGCCGTTCGCCTTCTTGCCGAGCATGGCGGCGGCCGTTCGCGTGTCGATGGGCGGGCGGTAGACGGCAAAACCCTCGCCGAAATCGCGGAACCACGGGTGGTCCTGATAGAACTGCTGGCGGCCGCTGATCGTGCGCCACGGGATCAGCTCGTTCACGTTCGTGTAGCCGGCCGTATAGGAGACATGCTCGCTCTCGATGCCCGACCACGTCGGCGAAGAGATGATCTTGCGCGGCTGCGCCTGGATATCGCGGAAGCGGATCTTCTCGTCCTCGCGCGTCTCGGCAAGGTGGACGTGGTCGCGCCCGGTGATCTTGCCCAGCGCCTCCCAGGCCTTCACCGCCACCTCGCCGTTGGTCTCGGGCGCGAGATACATGACGGTCTCGGCGGCATCGATATCGGTGTCGATGCGCGGCCGCCCATCGGTCGGCCCGCCGTCGTTCACGCGATGGTTCAGCGCTCCGAGCCCCTTCACCTCGGTCTCCGTGTTCCACGAAATGCCCTTGCCGCCATTGCCTAGCTTGTCTGCCAGCGGCCCAAGCGCCGTGAAGCGTCGATACGTGTTGGGATAGTCGCGCTCGACCACGGCGATCTGCGGCGCCGTGACGCCGGGCACCAGCTCGCATTCGCCTTTCTTCCAGTCCTGGACCTCGAAAGGTTGGGCAAGCTCGGCCGGCGTGTCGTGCTGGATCGGAGTGAGCACCACGTCGCGCTCGATGCCGAGATGGCCCTCGGCCAGTTCGGAAAAACGCTTGGCGACCGCCTTGTAGGTCTCCCAGTCGCTCCTCGCCTCCCATACCGGATCCACTGCGGCGGAGAGCGGGTGGATGAACGGGTGCATGTCGGAGGTGTTGAGGTCGTTCTTCTCGTACCATGTGGCGGTCGGCAGCACGACGTCGGAATAGAGGCAGCTCGTCGACATGCGGAAGTCGAGCGTCACCACGAGGTCAAGCTTGCCCTCGGGCGCGGCATCGCGCCACTCGACCTCGGTTGGCTTCTCGCGGCCTTCCTCGCCGAGGTCCTTGCCCTGCAACCCATGCCGCGTGCCGAGGAAATGGCGCAGGAAATATTCGTGTCCCTTCCCAGACGAGCCGAACAGGTTCGAGCGCCAGATGAACAGGTTGCGCGGGAAGTTCACCGGATTGTCCGGGTCCTCGCAGGCCATGGCGATCTTGCCGGATTTCAGGCCGGCGACGACATGGTCCTTCACCTCGACGCCTCCCTTCTGAGCCTCCGCCGCGAGCGTCAGCGGGTTGACGTTGAGTTGCGGCGCCGAAGGCAGCCAGCCCATGCGCTCGGCCTTGACGTTGAGGTCGATCATGCTGCCGCGATAGGGCGCGGGATCGGCAAGCGGCGACAGCAACTCGGCCACGTCGAGCTTTTCGTAACGCCACTGGTCGGAATGCGCGTAGAAGAACGAGGTGCCGTTCATATGCCGCGGCGGCCGCACCCAGTCGAGCGCAAAGGCGAGCATCGTCCAGCCAGTCTGCGGCCTGAGCTTCTCCTGCCCGACATAGTGCGCCCAGCCGCCGCCGGAGATGCCCACCGTGCCGCACATCATCAGCATGTTGATGATGGAACGGTAGCCCATGTCCTGGTGGTACCAGTGGTTCATGCCGGCGCCGATGATGACCATCGAGCGGCCCTTCGTCTTCTCTGCGTTTGTCGCGAAGCCGCGCGCCACGTCGATGGCATGCGCGGCGGAAACGCCGGTGATCTTCTCCTGCCAGGCGGGCGTGTAGGGCACATTGTCGTCGAAGCTTTTCGCGCAATCGCCGCCAAGGCCGCGATCCAGCCCGTAATTGGCGCAGAGCAGGTCGAAGACGGTGGCGACATGGGCCTCGCCGTCGGCGAGCTTGACGCGGCGCACGGGCACGTTGCGGACGAGGACGTCGCCGCCCTGGTCGTTCCCGGAGAAATGCGGATGCGGCGTGCCGCCGAAGTATGGAAAGGCGACAGGCAGCGCGTCGTCGCGCCGCTCTATGAGGCTGAGCCCCAGCCGCACCTCCTTGCCCGTCTCGCCATCCTTTTCCTCGAGGTTCCAGCGGCCCTTTTCCTCGCCGTCCGCCGGCCAGCGATAGCCTATCGACCCCTGCGGCACCACGATGTCGCCGCTCTCCTCGGCAAACGCTACCGTCTTCCAGGCGGCGCGATCGGATTTCGGCGGCTTGCGGCGTGACTTCGGCCCGCTGGCGAGGTCGCTCTGACGGACATAGCGGTCAGGCACGAAGCGGTCACCGTCCTTCCTCAGCCTGACCAGCATCGGCATGTCGGTCAGGCGGCGGCAATAATCCTCGAAGTACGGTGTCTTGCGATCGAGGAAGAATTCCTTGAGGACGACGTGGCCCATGGCCATGGCGAGTGCCGCGTCAGTGCCTTGCTTGGGATGCAGCCAGAGGTCGGAGAGCTTCGCCACCTCCGAATAGTCCGGCGTGACGGCCACGACGCGGGTGCCGTTGTATCGCGCCTCGACGAAGAAATGCGCGTCGGGCGTGCGTGTCTGCGGCACGTTGGAGCCCCAGGCAATGATGTAGGCGGAATTGTACCAGTCGGCCGATTCCGGCACGTCGGTCTGTTCGCCCCAGGTCTGCGGGGAGGACGGCGGCAGGTCGCAATACCAGTCATAGAAAGAGAGAAGCGTGCCGCCGATGAGGCTGAGATAGCGCGCGCCCGACGCATAGGACACCATCGACATCGCCGGAATCGGCGAGAAGCCGACGACGCGATCCGGGCCCCATGTCTTGATCGTGTGGACATTGGCGGCCGCGATGATCTCGGCCGCTTCAGCCCAGGTCGAGCGCACGAAGCCGCCGCGCCCACGCATCGCCTTGTAGGAC
>NZ_RZTO01000729.1:0-3132 GCF_003997225.1 Mesorhizobium sp. M2C.T.Ca.TU.002.02.1.1 | reverse complement strand
CCCATGGATGGCTCGTCCATGAGGACGAGGCGGGGCGCCGCCATGATCGCTCGCCCGATGGCCAGCATCTGCTGCTCGCCGCCGCTGAGCGTGTTGGCGAATTGTTTCCTGCGTTCGGCGAGCCTGGGAAAGGCTCCGCAGATGGCGTCGAAATCACGCCTGACTGCGGCGGCGTCGGCGCGGAGGTATGCTCCGATCTTGAGGTTTTCCTCGACCGTGAGTTCCGGGAACACGTGCCTGCCCTCCGGAACATGTGCGATGCCCCGTTCGACGATCTGCTTCGGCGTCAGGTTCTGGATGGGCTCGCCCTCGAAGACGATCTGCCCCGAGCTTGGGCGCACAAGTCCGGAAATCGTCCGAAGTATCGTGCTCTTCCCCGCGCCGTTCGAGCCTATGATGCAATTCACCGTGCTTGACGGGAATGACAGGGACACGTCGTTGACCGCGATCGCGCGGCCGTAGTGGACACTGAGATTCCTGAGCTCGATCACGCGGCGCTCCCGAGATAGGCCGCCATGACCTCAGGGTGACGCCGGACCTGCTCCGGAGTGCCTTCGGTCAGCACGCTGCCGAAATTCAGAACCGTGATTACGTCGCAGAGGCGCATCACCGTCCTCATGTCGTGTTCCACGAGCACGATCGTCGTGCCGTCTTCGCGGATGCGCCCCAGCATCTCCGCCAATCGGTTTTTCTCCGAGGCGGTCATTCCCGTGAACGGTTCGTCGAGGAGCAACACGCGGGGATTCGCCGCCAATGCGATCGCAATCCCGAGCACCCGCTGCTGGCCATGGGACAAGTCTTTGGCGGCTACGTTCCGCAGGTCGGACAGCCGGGAATAGTCCATGATAGCGGCGGCCCCCTCCCGCCGCGAACTCCTGGCGGCCGGCGTCTCGAAGAGCCAATCCGTCCACGGTGACGAGCTCTCCGCGAGCATGCCGTTCGCGATGTTCTCCTCCACGGTGAGGTCGGCGAACAGAACGGTGCCCTGAAACGTCCTCACCAGCCCCTTGCGAGCTCGGGCGCTTGTCGGGAGATGCGTTATGTCCTCTCCGTCGAGCTCTACCCGCCCCATAGTGGGTCGGTAGAAACCAGTGATGAGGGAAAACAGGGTTGTCTTCCCCGCGCCGTTCGGCCCGATCAGTCCGTGTATCGAACCTGGCTCTACGGAAAAGGTGGCCTTGTTGACAGCCACCAGACCCCCGAAGGCCTTGGTCACCTCGTGGAGCGACAGGATCGGCATCAAGCGCCTCCCTCGGAAGAAACCGGGGCAGCCTTGGACACGCCGCGGCCGTAGAGGCCTGTCCAGCCGACCAATCGCTCCAAGCCCTGAGGGAAGAACAGCATGACCAGAATGAGAATCACGCCGTACACGCCGGGCCGAAGCCCCTCGGCGAAACGAAGCGATTCGTCGAAGGCCATCAGGACAATGCCGCCGACGATCACGCCAAAGAACGTCCGCGTCCCGCCGACGATCGCCCAAATCATGAGATAGAGGGCGAAGTTGAGGCCGAACCTGTTCGGGGTGACCGACCCGAAGGCATACGCCAGGAGAACACCTGCGATCCCGGCGAAAGCCGCCGCTATGACGAAGGCAATGCGTCGATAGCCGCGCGTGTCGATGCCGACCGACTGGGCGAGGACATCCTGTTGCTCGATAGTCTTCCAGACCTTGCCCAGGCGAGACTGTTCGAGCCGCCAAATGAGCACCAGGCATGCCGCTACGATCGCCAGAGTCAGGAAATAGTAAGTCTCCGGCCGTCCGAAATCGATCTGGATGCCGCCGAAGTCGAAATATGGCGCGGAGATGCCGGAGAATCCCCTCGTGCCCCCGAAATACGTGAATTTGCGCCACAGGAGCCGGATCGCTTCCGAAGCGGCGAAAGTGCCCATCAGGAAATAGAATCCTCGCATCTTTAGGAGCGGGATGCTCAGCACCGCCGCTATCGCGGCGGCGGCGATGCTTCCAGCCACCAGGGAAACAGGGAAGGATGCGCCGTGGTCCTTGACCATGATCGCCGCGGTATAGGCACCGGCACCCTGGAGAACGACATGGGCGAACGACCATTCCCCCGTCAGCACCACGATCCTGTAGCTCGATAGCATCAGGACCATGATGGCGATCTCGGTTGCGAAGGACACGTAGTAGTCTCCCGCGACGAAAGGCACCGCGCAGGCGGCGACGGCAAGGACGGCCGTGAGGATCGCGTTACCTGGATTTGATCTAGCCATGGCTCAAACTTTCTGGGCCTTGCCCATAAGGCCGCTGGGCTTGACGATAAGCACAGCGAGCATGAGGCAAAGGCCGGCGATGTTGGCGATGGTGGTGTCGAAATAGGCGGAAACGAAGGTGAAGAAGGTCGAGTAGACCACAGCAGCGACGATCGCCCCCTCCATCGATCCTATGCCGCCAAGGATAATGACGATGAAGGCGGTGATGATCACCGGCTGCCCCATGAACGGGCTTATGCGGACGATGGGTGCCATCAAGGACCCGGCTGCGCCGGCGAGCGCCGCGCCGAGCGCCATGGCGGACATCGATGTCCTGCCGATCGAAATGCCCTGAAGGTTGGCCGCATCCTTGTCTTGTGCCACGGCCCTAAGCGCCCAGCCGAATTTCGTGGTGCGCAAAACCACGGTCAGGGCCGTGAGAATAAGCACAGCGGCCACGATTACGACGATCCTGTGCCAGGGCACATTGAACCCGCCAAGACTGACGACGCCCGAGACGGGAGCGTCGACCAGAAGATTGCTGTTGATCCCAAAGAACCAAGTGGCCGCGGTCTGCAGGATCAGCAGGACGCCGATGGTGACGATGAGCGCCCCCATCGGATTATCCCGCAATCGTCGCAAAAGCAGAATTTCGATCGCCGCGCCGATCACGCCGGTTACCAGTATCGCGGCGGCAAATCCCACCCAATAGCCCGCCCCGAACGAGGTGCCGACGAGCCACGTCGCATACGCCCCGACCATGTACAGCTCTCCATGCGCGAAGTTCTCGATGCGCATAACCCCGAATATCAGGGCCAGCCCGACAACCACGAGCGCAGTGGACGCGCTCGCCATCGCGGAGTTCAGAACGGTCTCTACAAGGAACTGCATTGGATTCAGCCAGCGCGGTCAACGCTTCTGGTC
>NZ_RZTO01000728.1:0-3138 GCF_003997225.1 Mesorhizobium sp. M2C.T.Ca.TU.002.02.1.1 | reverse complement strand
ACATCACCGTCATCGCCGGCCTGATTTCATTTGTGTTCACGCTGCTGCTGCAATCGGCGCTGGTGCGGGCGACCATCGAGGACCTCAACGGCAAGCGGCCGTCCTTCGGCGACTGCATCCAGATTGCGATCCGCTTCCTGCTGCCGACGCTGGCGATCGGTATTCTCGTCGCTATCGGCGCCGGTATCGGCCTGGTACTGCTGATCGTGCCGGGCATCATCCTGTGGCTCGGCTGGTCGATGTCGGTGCCGGTCCTGATCCAGGAGCGGCGCGGCGTGTTCGGCTCGATGTCGCGCAGCCGGGCTCTGACCAAGGGCAGCCGCTGGGCGCTTTTCGGCCTGTTCCTCATTCTCATCATCATCGCCATGATCATCCAGTGGGGAATATTGCTCGTTCTCGTGCTGTTCGGCGGCATCATTGCCGAGATAGGAGCCGCGCTGGTGCAGACCGTGGTGTCGATGGTGCTGTCGATCGCCACGGCGGTGAGCTACGTCGAACTGCGGCAGGCGAAGGAAGGTGCAAGCATCGACGAACTGGCGGAAATCTTCTCGTAGCGGCGGGCGTCGTCGTCAAGGAGCGACAGCGCGCTTAGTGACAGCAGCAATCGTCCAGTACACTCGTCCGGCACAGGCAGGACGAGGTGATCGGCACGTCCGTCTTGGCAAGCGCTGTCGCCAACCTGGCCTGCAGGTCCGGCAGCTCGTCCTTCTCGCAGCGCCGCTTCAGGCATTCGACCAGGCCGTGCAGCGCCCAGACATTGTCCGGATGCTGGGCGCAGCGCTGCACGGCGCCGCTCAGGCCCAGATCGTCGCGATAGACCTGCTCGGCTTCCGTGGCATGACCCTGGTCGAGCAGCAGAGCGGCCAGCGCGTGGCGCGGCGGGTGCATCCAGGCCCATGGCTCGGTGTAGGATAAATTGTCGTCGAGCTCGACCGCGCGGCGCAGATGCCCGTAGGCCTCGTCGTGACGGCCCTGGTGATAGGCGAGCTCGCCATCCAGCAGCGCTGCACCCACCGCGAGCGAGGCTTTCGTCGGGTTGCTGAGGAAGCGGCGCTCCGGCGGAATGCTGTCGATCTGCCGGCTAAGTAGATCGCGCTCGCGCTCGGCGGAGGCGAAGTCGCGCAGCGTCGCATGCGCCACGCCCTTGGCGTAATGTTGCAGCGCGGCGGTCACCACATAGAGGTCGGGCTCGCCATTCATCGGCTCGTCGATGATTTCGCGCCAGCGCCCGAAGCGCACCTGCACATGCGATTTCATCGCGTGATAGCCCTCGACCGTCTGCGTCAGTTTCGGCCGCTCCGGAATGCTGACCACGTCGCGCGTCACCAGGCTGCGCACTTTGTCGGCGGCCCACAGGGCAGGGCGGTATTGGCCGAGGAACATGCAGGTGAACATCATCAGGTGCAGGTCGTGGCAGCAGCCAAGCAGGTAATAGGTCGGCTCGCCGGCATAGGCGAGGTATAGGTCGTTGGCGCGCACCGCCTTCTCGCTGGCGATCTTGGCCTTCTCATACTCGCCGCAGAGCACGTAAATGTGCCCCGGCATGTGGTTCATATGGCCGGCATCCGGGCACATCGTGCCGAGCCGCTCCGCCGAGCGCATGCCGCGTTCGGGCTGCGTCGACATTTCGAGCAGATGGATGTGGAGATGGAGCGCTGCCGGGTGGGGCGCGGCCCCTGCTTCGTCCGAGAGGCGGATCGAGCGTTCGCAGATATCCAGCGCTTCGAGCACATCGGAATTCGGCGCCGGCGCGCCGTTCCGGAGGTTCCACAGGCGCCGCACCGTCCGCATCATCAGCGCCTCGACCGTTAACGCCATCACGTCATGGTCGCCGGGAAAATCGCGATAAACCTGCCGCATCGCGGCGGCATAGGCGTCGTCCCATTCTTCGAACTCGGCGGCGCTCACGCCATGCGGCTGCTGGAAGCGCGCGCTGAGCGCCTCGATCAGCCGCCGTTCGACAAGGCTCGCGCTCGCCGCATTGGCCCGCGCCAATTGCACATGCTCGAAGCAGCGCTTGGCGGCGCGGTTGGCCTCATCCTTGCCATGCTCCTTCCAGGTCAGATTGTAGAAAGGCCCGGCGGCATAGGCGATGCCCCAATGCACGAAGGCGCAGCCAGGATCGGTCTCCAGCGCCTTCTCGAAGCACTTTATGCCTTCCTCGTGGTTGAAGCCGTAGCACCAGTTCAGCCCGATATCGAACCAGCGCTGCGTCTCGGCCGAGGAGGTCGAGATGGGACGGCGATAGGTGCCGAGGTCGAAGTGGTCCATGCCTTGCTGCTCTCGCATTCCGTGCCGCCGGGTACCGGTCGGGCGCAATCTGAGCTGAAAGGCAAATGCTTGGCAAATGGCAAACGGCCGACGCGTCGGGAAGGTCGCGCCGGCCGCTCGGTCCTTGGAGGATCAGGACTCCAGCCAGACTTTCTCGAAATGCTGTTCGAGCGCCTGGTGCTGCTCGCAGCCCTGCACGCCCTTGCGATAGGTGCGGTAGACCGAGCGCCAGTAGGGCTGGATGATGATGCCGGAATCGCGCAGGTTCGTCTCGATCTTGGCCATGATCTCCTTGCGCTGTGCGGCGTCGGGCGTCGCAAGCGCCTTGTCGAGAAGCTCGTCGAACTCCTTGTTCGCATAGGCGCTTTCGTTCCAGGCGCCGCCCGATTTGTAGGCTAGCGCCAGCACCTGCACGCCGAGCGGGCGGCCGAGCCATTCGGTGCAGGAATAGGGGAACTTGGCCCAATCGTTCCAGAAGGTCGCGGCCGGCAGCACGGTCCGCTTGATCTTGAAGCCCGCCTCGCGGATTTGTGCGGCGATCGCGTCGGCGGTGCTCTTTTGCCATTCGATGTCGACCGAGATCAGCTCATATTCATGGTCGGCCTTGCCGGATTCCGACATCAGTTTCTTGGCCTGATCGACGTCTTGCTTGGCCGGCCCGATATCGGCGAATTCCGGGTGCATGGGGCCGACATGGTGGTTGTCGGCGGGCTTGCCGCGGCCATCGAGCCCGAGCTTCAGCACGGCCGCATTGTTGACGGCAAGCTGGGCGGCGCGGCGCACCTTGACGTCGTCATAGGGCGCGTTGGAGACATTGAAGCGCGCCACGATGGTCGAGCCGGTGGCGATCTCGGAGTTCTGCAAGCC
>NZ_RZTO01000727.1:0-3142 GCF_003997225.1 Mesorhizobium sp. M2C.T.Ca.TU.002.02.1.1 | reverse complement strand
CGCAAGAGGACCGCGACAGGCGACGCGCGCCAGTCGCCGCTCAGTTGCAGGCGGTGCGGCTCCGCCATGCGATCCATGTCGCCGGATTCGGATCCAGGCGACAACAGCTCCCGCCAGATCGCAAGCTCGCCGAACACGGCCGGCGTCGGCGCGAGGCTTTCCGCGACCGCGATCAGGCGCAGGGCTTCCTGCCTGTCGGCTTGCCCGAGCCACGCCAGTTCGGCCAGCACCCCGGCAAAGGCCACGAGGCGCTGCAGCTCCATGCCCTTGTCCAGGAACCGCCGCATCTCCTCGACGATCGGCTCGGCCGACGGATCGCCGCGTCGGATGCGCAACCTCGCCAGCGCCACCAGCGACGGATAGCGCACGAGCGGCGTCGTTGCGTCGTCGTCGACCACCTCGTGCGCCATTGCCGCGGCATCGTTCCAAAACCCGCGGCGAAGCAGAAGCTGCGCCTGCACGCCGCGCATGTAATCGCGCCATGTCGCGAGATCGTTCTCGACGCAATAGCCGATGCCGCGCTCCAGGAACGACGCCGCCTCCTTGAAGTTGAGCCTGTTCATCTCGACGCAGGTGCAGTTCGTGAAGGCGCGCGCCGCGTGCTCCTGGAAGTTGCCCGACAACGCAATCCCAAGGCTGCGGGCGAGATCGCGCCGGCCCTTGGCAAAGTCCAGCCATTGTCCGGCGGCGCCGACATTGTTGAGGGCGTGGCAAAGGATGTCCGGGCGGTTGAGCCGCTCCGCCAGCTCGACCGCCTTGCCGCCAAGCAAAAGCGTGTCCTCGAGCCGCTCGGCGAGCATCGCCAGTTGCGAGAGGTTCGAATAGGCCATCGCCAGCTCGGCGCTGTCGGGGGCGGTCTCCAGGAGCTCAACCGCCTGCTCGCCGAAACGGTCCGCCGACTCGCGATCGCCGAGCAGATAGGCGAAGCGCGACAGGCACCTGAGGCTGTCGCCTTCCTTGAGCCGGTCGCCCAGCGCCTGGCGCAGCAGGCGCGCCCGGCCCTGCGCTTCCATCGCCATGTCGACGCGTCCGATCAGGTGGCACTCGAAGGCATGGCCTTCGTAAAGCTCCGCCCGCTTCTCCATCGGCAGGATATCCGCGTAGCGCAGGGCGACCTCGTAATAGCCCGCCGCATCGCGATGCGCGCCGACGCGGGAAGCCTCACGCGCGGCGACCGGCGCGAGCTCGCGCACCACGTCCAGGTTTTGCGCTTCCACGGCATGATGCACCAGCCTTGCGGTGGCGACGTCCGGATTTTCGCGCAAGGCTGTCAGGGCGCGCTCATTGTACTCGCGCCGTTTGCTGGGCGTCAGCGCCATCTCTATGGCCGTGCGGGCGATCTCGTGCCGGAAGGCATAGCCGTCGCCGAAATCCTCGAGCAGGCCGTGGGCGACGCATTCGGCAAGCTGGCCGGCGGCGGCGATACCGCAAAGGCCGCTGAGCGCCCAGGCGTCGGCGCGGCGCGGGAACACCGAGACCGCGTCGAGCATCGAGCGGGCGCCCGGCGACAATTTTTCGGCGCGCGCCAGCACGACGTCCCGCACGCTTGCCGGCAAGGCGCCGCTTCCCTCGGAGGCGAGCAGCTCGGTGACGAAGAAGGCGTTGCCGGCGCTCGCCCGGTAGATCGCGCCGCCATCGCGCTCGGCGGCTTCGGCCAGCGACAGCACCGCGCTTTCGCTAAGCAGTGGCACGTCGATGCGCACGACATTGCCGGCCGGGATCTCGCCGAGCGCCCGGCGCACCCGCATCTGCCCCTCGCTGCGGTCGGTGCGGGCCGTGATCAGAAGCAGGATGTGGGTGTTCGCGATGCGCCGGCCGAGGAAGCGCACGAAATCGAGCGTCGCGTCATCCGCCCAGTGCAGATCCTCGATGACGAGCAGGCATGGGCCTTTCGCCTCGAAGACGTCGAGCGCCTCGGAAAACAGGGGCAGCCGTTGCACCTGGCGGTCGTCGATCGCCCGCGGCGGCTCCCACTGCCCGTTGCGCGCCAGATCGTAAAGCGGCCCCAGCGGATCCGGAATGGACAGGTCCTCGCAGGCGCTGCGAAGCACGCTCAGGCCGTCGTCCAGCCGGCTCGCGAAGGCCTCGACCAACGCCGTCTTGCCGGCGCCGGCCTCGCCCGAGACGACCACGACGCGGCCGCGGCCCGCCATTGCCTCCGCCAACAAGGCGCCCATCTGCTGCAGCTGCGGCTGCCGTTCCAGAAGCATCATCGCTCTCTCGCGGAATTCCATCGTGGCGGGTCGCCGCCGCGATAGCGTGGGAGACGGCCCTAAAATGTGACTTTCCACACATTAAGGTGCCATCCTCCACATAAAACGTCCCAAAGATAGGGAATCGTCCCGGCCAATATGGGGAATGGCTCCGATGCGCGGCCTCGCCCGAAATGGTGATATCCGCCTCGCTCGATACGAGCGCAGGGCAATTCCAAGGAAAACCGCGTAGCGGTCGAGCTCGGCGACTTCGCGTGGCCTTCCGTCTGGAATTGCGTGGAGACTTGCAATCCGATCATGAAAGGAACGACGATCGTGCCACGTTATCTCGTTGAACGCACCTTCCCGGAAGGCCTGAACGTACCGATGAACGATGCCGGCGCCACCGCGATGGGCGGCGTCATCGCCCGCAATGCGGAGAAAGGCGTGACCTGGGTGCAATCCTTCGTCTCGCCCGACAAGTCGAAGAGCTTCTGCATCTATGACGCGCCCTCGCCAGAGGCGATCCGCAGCACCGCGCAGAAGAATTCGCTTCCCGTCGACAAGATCACGGAGGTGCGGGTCCTCGACCCCTACTTTTATCGCTGACCGGGCAGACCGTGTCGGGCAGATCGGTCCCGTCGCCGGCGGACCTGACGCCGTGCCGGATAGCGAGAGTGTATCCGCCGCGGCGTACACGGCCTCGCCCCGGCGTGGCTACATGCGACGGGCCCTGTCGGCGCTGCTTTTGCCCTTGCGGAACCGGCGCCGCCTTCTGCCGCCTCAAGATGACTATTTGAAACGCGACATCGGCCTCGAAGAGCGCGAGATGCCGCGTGAATACTGGGAATACTGGTGGCATCACCGCTGATCCCGCTTCGTCGGGATCAGCATCCATCCCTTTTCATCGACAGGCGCAGCTGACATCCGGCCTTCGCGGTCTCCGTTTG
>NZ_RZTO01000726.1:0-3143 GCF_003997225.1 Mesorhizobium sp. M2C.T.Ca.TU.002.02.1.1 | reverse complement strand
AAGATGTTCTGCCGGTACGCTGCCTGCCTTTCAGCGATGGGCTGGAAGTGCCGCAGGGGTTGCAGGCCTCCATCCTGCAGACGTCGCATCCGGTCCTTGCCGGCATCGAGGGGCCGCTGCCGCCGATCCTCGGCATGAACAAGACCGATTTCCGCCGTGACGGCTCCTCCCGGCTGCTCGCCTCCTGCCACTATCGCGGCGCGGACTGGCCGCTGCTTTCGGTGCGCGAGCTTGGCAAGGGCCGGACCGCCGCCTGGACGACCGACATCGGCCCGCACTGGCTGTCGCAGGATTTCCTGGCATGGCCGCTTTACGGCCGGCTGATGGGCAACATCATCCGCTGGATTGCGGGCCACTGACCTCGCCGCTTTGGCCAGCGCCGCCGCCCGACGCGGGCGCATCGCCCAGTTGACCGCCTTGGCGAGGCGGCGCTGGTCAAACCCTTTTCGTTTTTGCAAACGGCCAAGACCCGAGGACCGACCGACCATGAGCGACTGGAACGATCTCGTCTCGCGTATCCTGGCGACCGAAGCTGGCGGTGTACGCACCATGATCGCCATCGCCGGGCCGCCCGCCGCTGGCAAATCGTCCATCTCGGAACGGCTGCAGGCGGAGCTCGCCGCAGAAGGCGCCGAAATCCTGCCGATGGACGGCTTCCACTATGACAATGCGGTGCTCGACCAGCTCGGCCTGCGCCAGCGCAAGGGCGCGCCGCAGACCTTCGACTTCGACAATTTCGAGCTGACCTTGCGACGCGTGCGAGACAGCACGGCAAGCGTCGCCGTGCCGACCTTCGATCGCCCGCTCGACCTGTCGCGTGCCGGCGCAAGGCTGATCGCGCCGTCGACCCGCTACGTCATCGTCGAAGGCAACTACCTGTTGCTCGACCGCGCGCCATGGTCCGGCCTCGCCCGCCTGTTCGACCTGACGGTGTTCCTAACCGCGCCGCGCGCCGAGCTCGAACGAAGGCTGCTGAAGCGCTGGACGGACCTGAGCTATCCGGATGAATACGCGGTCGCCAAGGTTCGCGGCAACGACCTGCCCAATGTCGACCTCGTGCTGGAGCACAGCATGCCGGCGGATGTGACGTGGGAGTCTAGGTGAGGGGCCTCTACAACACGCTCGTGATCCCGCCATCCACCAGCAGCGTCTGCCCGGTGACAAAACTCGCGGCGTCCGACGCCAGGAACACCGCGGCGCCCGCCAGTTCCTCGACATCGCCCCAACGCCGCATCGGCGTGCGGCCGGTGAGCCAGCTTGAGAATTTCTCGTCGGCTACGAGAGCTGCGTTCATCTCCGTCTTGAAGTAACCGGGCGCGATCGCGTTGACGCGCACGCCGTGCTGGCCCCATTCGCCGGCCATCGACTTGGTCAGCATGGTGATCGCCCCCTTGCTTGCCGCGTAGGGCGCGATCGAGGGGCGGGCGAGCACGCTCTGCACCGAAGAGACGTTGATGATTACGCCCTTGCGGCGTTGGATCATGCCCTTCGCCGCGGCGCGGCTGACCTTGAACACGCCGTCGAGATTGGTCGCCATCAGTGCGTCCCAGTCGGCATCGGAAAAGGTCTCGAGCGGCGCGCGGCGCTGGATGCCGGCATTGTTGACCAGGATGTCGATGGGCGCGGTGCCGGCTTCGCTCGCCGCGATTGCCGCGTCGACCGACTGCGTGTCGGTGACGTCGATCACCGCTTCCGCCACAGCGTAGCCCTCGGCTCGCAGCCGGTCGCCGGCGGCCTTCAACTCATCGGCCTTGCGGCCGCCGATGGTGACGCGCGCGCCGGCGGCGGCCAGCGCTTCCGCGAAGGCGAGGCCCAGCCCGCGGCTGGCGCCGGTGACGAAGGCATGCCTGCCTTCGAGGCCGAAGAGACGGCCGAGATAATCAGTCGAATGCAATTTGCACCTTCATCGATGTGTCGACGGGCATTGTCACCCTGCCCAACAGCTCAAGCAAGCGCAAGGCGTCGGCCAGCACGGTCACGCCTTTGCGACCTGGCTTAAGCCGCGAGCCAGACGTCGGTGAAGTCCAACTCGTAGGTCGGGTGGGCATGGCGGTTCATCACCTGCTTGGCCGAGTGGCAATAAAGCTTCATCCAGTAGGGCTGGATGATCACGCCGGACTGCTGCAGGATCGTTTCCACATCCTTCATCACCGCCTTGCGCTTCTCGACATCGGCGGTCTTCAGCGCTTCGTCGAGCTTGGCGTCGAACTCCTTCGAGGCGAAGCCGCTCTCGTTCCACGCCTCGCCCGAGCGGTAGGCCAGCGCCAGCACCTGGACGCCCAGCGGCCGCATCGCCCAATTGGTGGTCGAATAGGGGAACTTGGCCCAGCCGTTCCAATAGGTCGAGGCCGGCAGCACGGTGCGCTTCACCTTGAAGCCCGCCTCGCGCAATTGCGAGGCGATCGCGTCCGCGGTGTTCTTGCGGTAGTCGTCGTCGATCGAGAACAGTTCGTGCTCGTAGCCCATCTGGCCGGCCTCGCTCATCAGGCGCTTGGCCTCGTCGAGGTCGCGCTTGATCGGCGGCAGCTCGGCATAGTCGGGATGGATGCGGCAGACATGGTGGTTTTCCGCCACCTCGCCGGCATCGGCGATGCCGAGCTTCAGCACCACCGAATTGTCGACGGCAAGCTGCAGCGCGCGCCGCACGCGCTCGTCCGTATAGGGCGCGGTCGCCGCATTGGCGCGGGCAACCACCGTCGAGGCCGAAAGGATCTCGCTCTTGGTCAAGCCCATGCCGTCGAACACCGCGATGAAGTCGCCATTGCTGTCGAGATTGGTGTGGACCTCGCCGGCCTCGAAGGCGCTGACCAGCGCGTTGGGGTCGACGCCGTAGTCGATCATCTCGATGCCGTCGAGCAGCGCTTCGCCGCCCCACCATTTGCCGTTCGCCCGGCGCTTGAACACCGCCCGCTGGCCGACATCGAGCGACACCAGCTCGAAGGCGCCGGTGCCGATCGGATGCTTGGCGAGATCGCCGCCGCCGGCGTCGAAATCACGATGCACGAGCAGCGCCGGATAATCGGCAAGGTTGGGGATCACCGTGACATCGGGCGCCGAGAGGTTGAGCACGACCGTATGGTCGTCGACCTTCTCGATCGCGCCGGCGCGCAGCTTGCCGCTGTCGCCTTCGGTGAGGCCGGCAA
>NZ_RZTO01000725.1:0-3149 GCF_003997225.1 Mesorhizobium sp. M2C.T.Ca.TU.002.02.1.1 | reverse complement strand
CATATGGTCTTCGGCGCCGCCGCCGCGGCTGCCGGTTTCATGCTGATCTGGCCCGATGCCGCCGATGACCCGGAACGCTGGGCCGACATGGGCATCATCGCCGGCGCCGGCCTGGTGGCCGGCCTGATCTACTGGCTGATCGCCGGGCGCGACGCCGGCTTCCGCCGGCCGTTGATCAAAGCAATTCCGGGAAAAGTGTGAAGCGGTCAGGCTCGGCGCCTTCGCCGTGGCCGTCCGTCCGGAATTGCTTGAGAGTAAAAAGCTCAGCTTGACGGCGTACGCACCGCTTCGGTCGCGTCCAGCGCCTGCATCAGCTTGGAATCGCGGTCATAGACATCGTCGAAATACTCGACCTTGCCCGACATGTCCGGCCATGCGGTGAAATAGGCGACATAGACCGGGATGACCCGCGTGACATTCTCGGTCGAATGGCCATGCTTCAGCTTCTCGGCGATGTCGTCGACCGTGGTGCCGAGCACAGCGGCGGCCATGCCGCGCGGATCCTGCAACCGGACGCAGCCATGGCTGAGCGCGCGCATGTCGCGCGCGAAGAACGACTTCTGCGGCGTGTCGTGCATGTAGATGGCATGCTTGTTTGGAAAGAGAATCTTCAATTCGCCCAAGGCATTGGCCTCGCTCGGCTGCTGACGCACGCTGAACGGAATGTTAGCGCCATAGGCACCCCAATCGACCGCCGCCGACGGGATGCGCTTGCCGCGCGAATCCGTCACCTCATAGCCGGCGCGATCGAGATAGCCCGGATCGCTGCGCAGCCTTGGCAGCATCTCGTTGACGATGATCGACTGCGGCACGCCCCAATAGGGATGGAAGTCGACCTGCTTGATCTGGTTGTAGAAGAAGGCGGTCTGGTTGGTGACCCGGCCGATGACCGCGCGGGTCTTCAGCTTCTCCTCGCCATTGTCGATATAGCTGGCGGTGAAGGCGGGCTGGTTGATGAAGACGCGCGGGCTGCCGAGATCCGACGGCATCCAGCGCAGTTCCTCGAGCGCCACCTTGACCTTCTCGATCTTGTCGGCCTTCGACGTGCCTGCCAGCGAAGCCACCGTACGCGGGCCGATGACGCCATCGCCCTTCATGCCGGCGCGCTGCTGCACGGCCTTGATCACCGGCACCAGCTCGGGATCGTAGAACTCGCTCTTGCCCAGCCTGGCGAGCACCTCGCCGTAATTGCCACCCATCTCATCGTCGAGATTGCGCGAAATCAGCGTCAACAACTTCGGCAATTCGGGGCTGCTCTCGCCAGGCTTGAGCAGCAACTTCGGATCGACGACAATCTCGTTTTCCTCGCTGGCCTCGAGCGCCTCCAACTCGACTCGCAGCGCCTGGTATTCGGCATTCTGCGGATGCCGCGATTCCAGATAGGTGCGGACTTCCTGAGTATGCGCCAGCGTCTTCAGCGCGCCTTCCAGATCGAAGGACTTGGCCGGGAAGTCGTAGTAACCGGTCATCCGGTTGGGATCGACGCGGCCGCTCTGGGCGTCTTGCGCATAACGCAGCACGCGCGCCGACAGCGCCATCTCGAAGCGTACCAGTTCCTTGGTCCGCTCTTCCGGTGTGGCGGAAGTCGCGGTCGCTGGAACGTCGACCGAATAGTCGGCCGGCGTCAGGCCGTAGCTTGCCGCCTCGCCCAGGACGCGCACCGCATCCTGCGCCCGGCTGTTAGGGGCATTGTCGCTTACCCAGATGAAATCCGGATTGGCCGAATAATAAGCGACCAGCGCCTTGGCGATATCCGGCTCGGCAAACAGTTCGTAGTCGCTCAAGCCTGCGACGGCATCACGGAAGCTGTTGCTCGTCACCGAAGGGACAAAGGCGGCGTCCTGCGCGGTCGCCGGTTGCGGCACCGGCAGCAGCGATTTGAAATCGACCCGCACGAGCTTGTCGGCCCGGTAGGTGTTGTAGGTCGGGCTGCTGATTCTGACGCGGCCACCGCCCTCTCCGGCGGGCGCTGCCGGCCGTATCTTGCGTGGCTTCGGCGGCGGCGGAAATTCGCCTTGCGGGTTGTGCCGGATGCCGCCGCCGAACAGCATGTCGAACAGCCCTTGCGCGCTTGCCGGCTGCTGCCCGAGGGCAAGCGTCGCCGCGACCGCGATCGGCAGGACGGCTTTTTTGTTCCCGAGGATTTTCATGCTTCACCCGCACCGGTTGAAACCGGTTCCCGTTCCGCGCCGCTAGACGGTCCCGCCCTCCGCATGGCGGATGTATGACGCGACTATACCGATTCATACTGATTTCGTTAAGCTTCCATAAATTTCCGGAGCCGTGTTGCAGAACGGTTTCACATCATCGTGAGACCCAGAGCGGCGATTGCTCCGGGCCCCACGCGTTCGCAAAGCTGTCGAAAACAATCAGGCGTTGGCGCCGCCATCGATGGTCAACGATGCCCCGGTGACGAAGCGTCCCTCAGGGCTCGCCAACCACGCCACCATTCCCGCGATCTCCTCGGCTTCGCCGAAGCGCGGCGTCGCCATCTTCTGGCGCTGGTGCTCCGCATGTGGCCCGTTGGCGGGATTCATGTCGGTGTCGGTGGAGCCCGGATGAACAATGTTGGCGGTGATGCCGCGCGGACCGAGGTCGCGCGCCAAAGCCTTCGTAAGTCCGATCAGCGCCGCCTTGCTGGTCGAATAGGCGCTGAGGCCCGTATCCGTCACGCGCTCGGCCAGATTGCTGCCGATCGAGATGATCCTGCCGCCATCCGCCATATGCCGCGCGGCGGCCTTGGAGGCGACGAAAGGCGCTCTCAGATTGACCTCCATGCTCTCGTCGAAATCGGCGAGCGACAAGACGTCGATCGGCGCGGCGCGCCAGATGCCGGCGCTGTTGACCAGGATGTCGAGCCGCCCGAACGCATCCATCGCCCGATCGACGGCGCTTTCGATCGCCGGGGCATCGCGCCCGTCGGCCTTGATGGCGATAGCGCGCCCACCGGCCGCCTCGATCTCGTCGACCACGATGCGTGCCTGCGCCTCGCCGTTCACATAGGTCAAGGCGACGCTCGCGCCGTCACGTGCGAGTCTTTTCGCGATGGCCGCGCCGATGCCTCGGCTGCCGCCCGTTACCAATGCGGCCTTGCCGCGCAACTGGTTTGAAGGCATCGATTTCTCCTTATGTAATGATCGATACATAAA
>NZ_RZTO01000724.1:0-3153 GCF_003997225.1 Mesorhizobium sp. M2C.T.Ca.TU.002.02.1.1 | reverse complement strand
GCTCAATCCCGAGAACGAGCCGGGCCGCCTGACGCTGATCGCCCGCTTCGGCTCCGACAAGGTCGCCGACCACCTGCCGAAGCTGGTGCGCGCGGTGAAGAAGGAAGGCCGCAACGTCGTGTGGTCATCCGACCCGATGCACGGCAACACGATCGAGGCGGCCGGCTACAAGACGCGGCCGTTCGACCGCATCCTGAAGGAAGTGCAGACTTTCTTCGAGGTGCACCGGGCCGAGGGCACGCATCCGGGCGGCATCCATGTCGAGATGACCGGCAAGAACGTCACCGAATGCACCGGCGGCGCCCGCGCCATCACGGCGGAAGACCTGCAGGACCGTTATCACACCCATTGCGATCCGCGCCTCAACGCCGACCAGGCGATCGAGCTCGCCTTCCTGGTGTCGGACCTCTTGAAGAAGAGCCATCCGGTCCAGCACAAGCAGGCCGCCAACGCCTGAGCGAGGCCCGGAAGCCGATCATGGGAGGCGCTGGCGGCGACGCCGGCGCCTTTTGACGTCGGGCTGATAAACTTCAATTCGGATCGCGGGTCATTCCGGATCGGGTGGTCCGGGCGGGTCGCCCGGGAAGTTGGCTCTGCCGGGCGGAATGACGGCAAAGCTGATCTCCAAGGGCGGTGCTTTGAGCGACCAGTCGAATGGCACCGTCTTGACCGGCAGGCCGGCAATCCAGGCCTGCTGTTGCGGGGAGAGATTCCAGCCGTGCGGCCATACAAGCAGCATGCCCTGGTCCCGCAGGCGCTGGTTCGTGATCCAGGGGGCAAGGCGCCGGTCGAGGGTCGTGAAGATGGAAGGTTGGTCCGTGGCTTCCAGCCCGGCAAGCTGGGCCACGCCGTCATCGCCGCCGACAATGCCCAATGGTCCGGGCACCGTCTCATGCCAGATCGCCTCGGCCGTCTGCGAGATCGATCGTGCCGGCCAGCACATCGGCTGCAGGCGGCCGAGGACGTTGCAACCTGTCCAGCGGGTAACCGCGTAGGCGCTCGATACGCCAACCACGCAGAGCAGCGCCAGCACCGCCAACCGGCGCAATTCAGCAGGTCCCAGCCGCTGGCCCAGAAGTGCGATTGCCAGGGCCCCGACGAGATTGTACATCGTCGCGCCCCAGGACTCGCCGGTGCCGGTAAACAGCGAGGCGACCATGATCAGGAGCGCCGGCCCCAGACCCATCCATGCCAGGTAGACAACCGCGCGCCGCTCGGGGGCGGCCGGTAAGGGGTCTTGCGCGGGGTCGGCCTGCCGTCGCAGCAGGCCGGAAAGAGCGAGCACGACGGGAAGGGCGGCGAGCCCGGCAAGCTGAACGCCGATATAGTAAAGCCGGGCGCGGTTGGCGAGCACCCAGGCGTTGCGATGCGCGGCATAGGTCAACGGCAAGAAGTCGAGGCGGGCAAGCTGAATCGCCAGGGGTGTTACGACGCCAAGAAAAACCGCGAGGCCGAGCCATGGCCATGGCGTGGCAAGCCGGCTTCGGGCACGGGCGTCGTATAGTATCCATATGCCGCCAAAGGCGAGCAGCAAAGCCGTCGAGAATTTGGCGTAGAGCCCCAGGCCGGAAACGAGGCCGAGGGCGAGCCACCAACCCGGCCGTCCATCGCGCGCCGAACGCCACAGCAGCCATGATATGCCGGCCCAGAAAGGCATCTGCGCGTAGTCGTGATTGAATTGCGGGGTCGGCCAGCCGAAGAAGTAGATCGAGGGCATCAACAGCACTGCGGCGAGCGCGCGGGTCGAGCCCATGATGTCGCGCGCAAGCAGATAGACCAGGACGAACGTCGTCGAGACCATCAATTGCGACAGCATGTATTGCGGCCAGCGGAACGAGCCGGTCAGGAGATGGCTGATCTCGAGCAGCCAGCACGGCAGCTGCGGGTGCTTGTAGGTCAACAGCACCCATTCGCGGCCCCACATGAACCCCTCGACGACGTCGCGGGGCGGCCCGACATTGACGATCGCCGGCATGACGGTCCAGCAAGCGATCTGCGCCAGGCATAAAAGCGCCAGCAATCGCCATGGATGCCGGACCAAACCGTTCCAGATCGAAGGCAAATTGCCCTCCGAGGCGATTGCCGACGGCCAAAGTTGAACGGATTCAGTGGTTCTCGACATGCGGGCCTAAAATCACACCGATGGATTGCTGAACAGTCCGATAGCAAAAGCTTACGAAAATGTATTCTTCCGCAACATTGTAAAACCAAGATTGCGATGGAACCCGTCGCCGGCGCTTCGGGCAAGGCCCTGCCGGCTGATCGTTGCCTGAGCCGGCCCGCTGTTCGGGGCGCCGCGGTTCCAGCGGCAGGGCATGATGTCGTCCGAAAACCGCTCCACACTTTTCGGCATCATGCCCCAGTCATCCAGGTGCCTCCATGCGTCACCAGCACGTCGTCATCCATCACCGTGGCCTCGACTTCTGGTCGGCGCGCGCGGCGGTTCTCGTCATCATCTGCCTGCAGCTGCTGGTCATCAACAACCTGTCCTTCGGCCCGCGCTGGCTGGCTCCGACGGTCGAGGCCGCACTCCTCGTGCCCTTGTCGATAGCGACGGCCTGGACGCAGATGCAGACGCGCAACGCCGTCGACCATGATCATTGGTACGCGATCGGCCGACTGCGCCTCTACATCCGCCGCACCGCATTGGTGATGACGGGCGTCATCAGCATCATGAATTGCGGGTCGCTGGTCTTCCTGGTGCGGGCGCTGCTGGAAGGGCATGCCGGCGCCGGCACGACACTGCTCGTCGACGCGCTCAACATCTGGGTCACCAATGTGATCGTCTTCGCGCTGTGGTTCTGGAGCACCGACCGCGGCGGTCCGCCGACCTGCGGCCTGGTCAAGCGCGCGCATGCCGATTTCCTGTTCCCGTAAATGACGTTGCCCGATCGCGAGATAGGGGGTTGGTTGCCGGGCTTCGTCGACTATGTCTTCCTGGCCTTCACCAACGCCACGGCGTTCTCGCCGACCGACACCTTGCCGCTCACGCAGCGCGCCAAGCTCCTGATGATGGCCGAGGCGATGATCTCGCTTCTGACCATCGCGCTGGTGGCGGCACGGGCCGTCAACATCCTGGCGTAGGTTTCAGACGAGGCAGGCCTGAATCTCGCTGCAGTTTTCCGAGTTCAGTGGCCGCGCTCCCAGCGCATT
>NZ_RZTO01000723.1:0-3162 GCF_003997225.1 Mesorhizobium sp. M2C.T.Ca.TU.002.02.1.1 | reverse complement strand
AGGTCTATCTTAGCCCTTGAGTTTCCGCTGAAATTCTTGAAGCTCTTTCAAGTTGGGTGCTGCTTTCCGATGGGAGCCGGCCGCGCATACCATGCTTTCGGGAACACAGAACATATCCGGGAAACTGGATGGGAGGCACTGTGAGTGCAAATCATGACAGGGCGAATCTGCTCGAGGTTCGTGGCCTAACCAAGATTTTTGGCACGCTGACGGCGTGCGATCACATCGATCTCAACATCGCCAAAGGCGAAATCCACGCGTTGCTCGGCGAGAACGGCGCCGGCAAGTCGACGCTGGTCAAGATGCTGTTCGGATCGCTCGAACCGAACTCGGGCGAGATTTTCTGGGACGGCAAGCCGGTCAGGATCACCAGCCCGGGCATGGCCAAGAAGCTCGGCATCGGCATGGTGTTCCAGCATTTCTCGCTGTTCGAGGCGCTGACGGCGGCCGAGAACATCGCGCTTTCGCTCAATGACGGTTCGCCGATAAGCAGCATCGCGGCGAAGGCGAGGGCGCTGTCCTACAGCTATGGCCTGCCGCTCGATCCGGACTCCCTGGTCGGAGACCTCTCCGTCGGCGAACGCCAGCGCATCGAGATCATCCGCTGCCTCCTGCAGACGCCGCAGCTCATCATTCTCGACGAGCCGACCTCGGTGCTGACGCCGCAGGAGGCCGACAAGCTGTTCGAAACGCTGGAGCGGCTACGCGCGGAAGGCAAATCGATCCTCTACATCTCGCACCGGCTGGAGGAGGTCAAACGCATCTGCGACCGCGCCACGGTGCTTCGCCACGGCAAGGTCGTCGGCCATTGCAATCCGCGTGAGGAGACGGCCGCGTCGCTTGCCCGCATGATGGTCGGCAGCGAGGTTAAGGCGGTGGTGCGCGCGCCGGCCGAAGGCATCGAGACGGCGCCGGCGCTCTTGGAAATCCGCGGCCTCAGCCGCAAGCCGGCGACGCCCTTCGCCATCCCGCTCAAGAACATCAACCTCACCGTGCGTGCCGGCGAAGTGATCGGCATCGCCGGCGTCGCCGGGAACGGCCAGGGCGAGTTCTTCGAATCCGTCTCCGGCGAAGTGCTGCAGCAGGATGCCGGTTCCGTGCGCATCCGCGGCAAGGACGCCGGAGGCCTGTCGATCACCGGCCGCCGCCTGATGGGGGCCGCCTTCGTGCCGGAGGAGCGACTCGGCCATGGCGCGGCGCCGCGCATGAAGCTTTCGGAGAACCTGCTGCTCTCGCGCCACGCCACCGACGGCAAGGCTTTCGTCGGTTCGGGCGGCACGGTCAAGAACGGCGCGGTCTACAGCGCCGCCCAGCGCATCATCAAAGCCATGGACGTGCGCAAGAGCGCGCCCGATCCGGAGGCCGCCGCGCTGTCGGGCGGCAATCTGCAGAAATTCATCGTCGGCCGCGAGCTCGACCGCAAGCCGAGCGTCATGATCGTCAACCAGCCGACCTGGGGCGTGGACGCAGGTGCTGCCGCCCACATTCGCCAGGCGCTGATCGAGCTTGCCCGCAGCGGTTCCGCCGTCCTCGTCATCAGCCAGGACCTCGATGAGTTGTTCGAATTATCGGACGCCATCGCCGTCATTCACAACGGAGAACTGTCGGCACCGCTGCCGATCGCCGAGGCGACTTTCGAGAAGATCGGCCTGTTGATGGGCGGTGCCGAGCCCGGCCACGCCGAACACGGAATGGAGGTGGCATGATGCGCATCGAACTCGTCAAACGCCCGCAGCGCTCGGCGCTGTTTTCGATGCTGTCGCCCTTCATCGCCTTCGCGCTGACGATCATTGCCGGCGCCATCATGTTCGCGCTGCTCGGCGTCAATCCGCTCAATGCGTTCGAGATCTATTTCGTCGAGCCGATCAGCCAGGTCTGGCAGTTGCACGAGCTGGCGATCAAGGCAGCACCGCTGATCCTGATCGCGGTCGGCCTGTCGGTCTGCTACAAGGCCAACATCTGGAACATCGGCGCCGAGGGCCAGTTCATTTTCGGCGCGATCTTCGGCTCGATCATCCCGGTGCTGTTCCCGCAATTCGAAGGCCCGCTGGTGATCCCGCTGATGCTCCTGCTCGGCATGGTCGGCGGCGCCTTCTACGCGTCGATCCCAGCGCTTTTGAAGACGCGTTTCAGCACCAATGAGATCCTCACCAGCCTGATGCTGGTCTATGTCGCGCAGCTCTTCCTCGACTGGCTGGTGCGCGGCCCTTGGCGCGATCCGCAGGGCCACGGTTTCCCGCAGACCATCCAGTTTGGCGATTCGGCCGTGCTGCCGGAACTGATGCCGGATGCCGGCCGCGCCAATTGGGGCTTCGTCTTCGCCCTGGTGGCAGCCGTCGCAATCTGGCTGATGATGAGCCGCATGTTGAAAGGGTTCGAGGTGCGCGTGCTGGGCTCCAGCCCAAGGGCAGGGCGCTTTGCCGGCTTCGGCTTCAACCGGATGGTTTTCTTCACCTTCCTTCTGTCCGGGGCGCTGGCGGGTCTGGCGGGCATCTCCGAGGTCTCCGGCGCCATCGGCCAGTTGCAGCCGGTGATCTCGCCCGGCTACGGCTTCACCGCCATCATCGTCGCCTTCCTTGGTCGCCTCAATCCGCTGGGCATCGTCGCCGCGGGCCTGGTGCTGGCGCTGACCTATCTCGGCGGCGAGGCGGTGCAGAGCGCGCTCGGCATCTCCGACAAGGTGGCGCGCGTGTTCCAGGGCATGCTCCTGTTCTTCGTGCTCGGCTGCGACACACTCATCCACTACCGCATCCGCCTGATCGGCATGGCGCTGATGAAGCCGAACGGCGCGAAGCTCGAAGCAGCGCCGAAGCTCGAGGAGGCCCGCTGATGGACATCACCGTCAACATCCTTTTGACCATCGCGACCGCTGCGACACCGCTTCTGATCGCGGCGATCGGCGAGTTGGTGGTCGAGCGCTCCGGCGTGCTCAATCTCGGCGTCGAGGGCATGATGATCATGGGCGCCGTCGGCGGCTTCGGCGCCGGCTATCTCACCGGATCGCCCTGGATCGGCTTGCTTGCCGCAATCATCGTCGGCGCGCTGTTCTCGCTGCTGTTCGCCGTCATGACGCTGTCGCTCGCGACCAACCAAGTGGCGACCGGCCTGTCACTGACGCTGCTCGGGCTCGGCCTCTCCGGCATGATCGGCACCAGCTTCGTC
>NZ_RZTO01000722.1:0-3164 GCF_003997225.1 Mesorhizobium sp. M2C.T.Ca.TU.002.02.1.1 | reverse complement strand
GAACCCGCCGAAATAGGGCCCCGTCCAGTTGAAGCTCTCCTCCGCCGGCGGCGTCGGTGCCGCTTCCGGGGCGAGCGCATCGGCCGCGAATGCGCTGCCGGCGGCAAGAACGATCGCCATGGCGGCCATGGACGTGGGTATGATCTTCATCGGATACGTTCCTCGTTGGATTGCCAGTTCAAAAATTGCGTCCACATTCCTTCCCGCTCACGCATGAGCGGGTCTCCGGGGCCGTCTGCCAATTTGCGAAGACATGTCCGCTCACTGCGGACGTGAAAATCGAGTACCGCCCCTTCAACGCACCGCTAACAGAGAAAATCCAGGTGCGTGTGGCGAATACGGAAGTCAAAATTGCAATAACGGAACAGTTGTTGTTCCAGAATTTCAGTCTTGCAAATTTGTCACACCTAACTCATTTTCAGAAAGCTGAGAGACCATTTTGGATAGGCTCGAACCAGGCGGAAATGATGGTTCCCAAGCGCCAGCGGGCAGGCAAACGCCAATTGCGGGCAGGCGCCGTTCAACCCCAGGCAGTCTTCGACAGGGAGCACGATGCCGAGCGCTGATCGGGTGGCTACATTCTCGGCGGACGACATTCCCGAAGATCATCGGGACGAGTTCATTCGCGATTTCTACGGTCGCATCCAGATGCGGTTGGACATCACGCCGCGTGCCGACACGCCTCTCAGATTCTCGGCCCGCACCCTGATCCTGCCTGAGATGAATCTCACCAAGGGCACCGTCTCTCCCATGGTCTGGGAGCGCAACAGCGCGCTGATGGCCGACGGCAACGACGATATCATCCTGTCCTGGAACAAGGGCGGCTACCGCTTCACCATGCCTGGGCGCGGCGACTTCAGCACCGATCCCGGCACCGCCGCCATCTTCCCGATGGACCGCCGCTACTCGGTCGTCAGCGAGGATTCGCAATGGACCATGGCGCTTCAGTTCAAGCGCTCGCTGCTGGCCCCGCTGGTGAAGAACCTCGACGATGTGCGTCCCGACAGTCTCGGCCTCACGCTCCCTGCACACCGGTTGCTCTTCGATTACCTCTGGTCACTCCTGCACATGGAGGGGCCCGAGACGCTCGCGCCTCTCGCTTCCCGCCATATCACCGATCTTCTTGCCGTTTCTTTCGGTGGCATGGAGGCCCATACGCATCCTCCCGGTGTCCGCGCGGCAAGGCTTGCCCGCATCAAGCAGCACATCGCCCGCAATCTCACCGATCCCGGGCTCAACGCCGGGCAGATATCGCGCAGGTTCGGCATCAGCGAGCGCTATGTCCGCCAGCTATTTCCCGGAGAGGGCACAAGCTTTTCCGACTATGTCAACGGCGAACGCCTCGCCTATATCCACAACTGCCTCACCGATCGACGGCAGTTGCTGCGGCGCATCGCCGACATCGCCTTTGAGGTCGGCTTCAATGAGCCGTCCACCTTTTATCGGCAGTTCCGGCTGCGCTACGGCATGACGCCAACGGAAGTTCGTGCCTTGACCGAGAAGGGCGGCAACGGCTGAAGTGCATGGCGGCCCTTGCCGACATCTTCGCCCGGTGCCGCATCGGTGTGTTTGCCCGCAGCCTGATCTCTACGCGCGGTCGCCTACTTGTCCGCCGCCAGCGTCTCGTTGAGCACGGCGGCCAGATGCAGGCCGCCGAGCGCGAGCTGCTGGATGGCGACCGGCGAGAATGTGTCGAAATAAGCCTGGTCGAGGATCACCGCGTGCGGGTTGTCGGACTTGATCACCGTGCCCTTCGGCAGCGCGCGATAAGCGTCTTCCGCCTCGCCGTGGCATTCGGCCAGCCATTTTTCCGGCGTCTGGTCGGCAGCCGGCATCGGCGTGAGATGCGGGATGACGTCGGTCTCGAGGTCGAGCGCCACCTTGCCCCAGTCATAGTATTTGAACAGGATCAGGCTTGAATCCCACACCGCATGAAAGGTGGTGAGGTCGCGGTAGGTCGAGCCGTCCGGCTTCGGCCGGTAGACGTTGAAGCTCACCGTCAGCGTGTTGCCGCCCTGGTCGCCCTGGTTGTTGTCCAGGCGCTCGACACAATGCAACGGCTGCGACAGGTCGCCGACCAGATGGATGACGAAGGCCAGCGCCTGCCAGCGCTCCTCGTCGCTTTTTGCCGGATTGGCCAGGATCTTCTCCTGCGCCGGCAGCGCCCGCATCAGACAGACGCCGAAGCTTGCATTGTCCTTGCAGTCGCGCGCCGGATCGTAGGCGGTGGTGCTGGCGCTCGCATCACCGGGCTTGGAGGCCAGCGGAATGTCGATGAAATGCCAGGTCGACGTCTCCTTGTGGTTGCTGGCCCGATAATCGTCGGCCCAGCTCGCCACCGAGGCCAGCGAGACGGTCGCCGGCGGCTGCAGCTTGAGGTGCGAGCGCAAGAGCTTCTCGATCGTGTCATAGGCGTTTTGGCTGAGCCTGTGCTGCGCGATCTCGGCGATCACCGCATGCCCTTCCTGGCCCCAGGCCAGCGCCTGGCCGCACATCGCCCCACCCGTCACCATTGTCGCCAAGCAAAATGCCGCCGCGGCTTTCCACGTCATCGCCTTGCCTCCTCCCGGGTTCGATCCGGAAAGTACAATGGAGACTTGTGACACGGACATGAACAATCTCACGAACGCGAGATTGGCGGATAGGGCAGGCGATCTGCGTATGTTCGTCAGGCGGGCGAATAGCTTTGCCGCGCCGGAGCAAGAAAACCCAGGCCGGCGAATTGTCCGGCCCGGGCTCTTCTTTCATCCGCAATGGCGAAGCGCTTCAGTCGCGATGCTCCGGCATCGCCTTCAACTGATCCTTTGTCCAACTGGTGACGGGCATGCACGTCGCCGTCCTCGTCGCGCATGAAATCGAGCTGGCTGGCGGTCACGGCCACCGGCTTGGCGCCGATGCCGAGGAAGCCGCCGACGTCGATGACGACCTGGCTGCCATGCAGGTGGTCGACCGAGCCGATCTTCTCGTCATCCGGACCATAGATGGTCGCGCCTTCGAGGATGGCGGGCGTGAGTTCGGCATTGGTCAGTCTTACGTGGCTGGTATGGTCCATGACGGGTCTCCTGTGGTTGTACAGGGATGAACCTATGATCGAGCCGAGGGTTCCGCCGGCAGAGCGAAATGCGAGCGCTGCTCAGCGAAGCGCTGCCCACCCCGTCACGAGG
>NZ_RZTO01000721.1:0-3166 GCF_003997225.1 Mesorhizobium sp. M2C.T.Ca.TU.002.02.1.1 | reverse complement strand
GCTGATCTCCAGTCGGTAGCGGCTGCGGAACGGCGTGTCGCCGATGTCCGCGACGCGAAGCTCATGCGTCGGCGCGCATTCCAGCACGTGGTTGTAGGGGCCGATGCGCTCGATGGCGCGCAGCGCGCGCGGCCCGAAGCGCGAGCCGGGACGGTTGGTGACGCCGAGATCCATCGGCACGCCGATCATCGCCACCTGCAGGTCGCCGAAATCCGGGTTCTCGGCGGCGATTTCGCGGTAGGGCGCGGCGAGGAAGGTCGGGATGCCGGAATAGGGCGCGAGGCGGGTGCCCGACTTGTTGAAGATCTTGTCGGCGACCTTGCGGAACTTCGGGTCGAACATCTCGCCGCCATGGCTCTCGCCATATTTGCGGCGCAACGCTTCGAGCTTGCCGCGATCGTAACCCATGTCCGGTCTCCTCTGCTTGCTGCCCGCACGGACGATTTGCCAAGCCAGCCTGTTGTCAGGCTGGATCGTTACCCGCTGTCCCCTTGCGGATTTCATGTCTCTTGAAAGCTGTTCCGGACAAAAGTGTCGGGCAGCCGCATTGAAAAATCAATTGATATTGTTAGGGTCTGTGCTGTGAGAAAATCTCACAAAGTAGGAGCTCTCCATGGCCAAGCGCCTGCCGCCGCTGAACCCGCTGCGCGCCTTCGAAGCCGCGGCGCGGCACGCCTCGCTGACCAAGGCGGCGGGTGAGCTCAACGTCACCCACGGCGCCGTCAGCCATCAGATCAAGGCGCTCGAGCAGTCGCTCGGCGTGAAGCTGTTCGAGCGCACCGGGCAGCGGGTGAAGTTGACGCCGCATGGCGCGGAGTTCCTGCCGGCGGTCTCGGCCGCCTTCGAGGGCATCGCCGCCGCCACCCAGCGCATGACCAGGCCGGCGAGTGCTGGCGCGCTCTCGGTCTCCTGCGTGCCGGCGCTGTTGCTGCTGTGGATGACGCCGCGGCTCGGCTCCTTCACGGCGCAATATCCCGACATCCAGCTGACGCTGATCCCGTCCAACGATCCCAAGGACATCCGTGCCGCGGACATCGACGTCTGCGTGCATTATGGCGACGGCGGCTGGAGCGACTGCTGGATACGCAAATGGTCGGGGCTGGAGCTCTTCCCCGTGGTCAGCCCGACGCTGATCAACAACCGGCCGATCCGCAGCGTCCGCGACCTCGCCGACCATGTGTTCCTGCATGGCGACGATGGCCGCGAATGGCACACCTGGCTGGCCGCCGCCGACGCGCTCGACCTGGAGCGCGGCCGCCGCCACCGTCTGGGTGATGCGCGCATGGCGACGGAGGCCGCCGTGCACGGCCATGGCGTCGCGCTCGGCGATTCCGTCACCGCGCGCGCCCTGCTTGCCAGGGGCATGCTCGTCGCGCCATTCACTTTGTCGGTGCCGGCGGTCGACGATTTCTACGTCGTCTGCCGCAACGAGATGCGTTCGGCGCCGATCGTCCAGTTGTTCATCGACTGGCTGTTCGCAGAGAAGGAGCAGGACGAGGGCCGCGCCGATGCCCCCGTGGCCGGCCGCATGCCTAGCCGCAGGAAACGTCCCGCGCTGAAGGTTGTCGGTGCCAGGGCCCTGTCCTGACGGCTGGACTTGCATAGCCGCTTTTTGTCGGGCCAGCTTGCAAAGCGGGGAGCGCGTTCGAAAATACAATGCTAAGAGGCATTCCCGCGGCTAAGAGCATGATCCCGAAAACCGGGAACCGGTTTTCGGGATCATGCTCCAACGAAAAGCTGGATCAGGATGGCGGTCTAACGAAACGTCATCCTGATCCAGCGAGCTATGAAAGCGCATTGAGACATGGCAAAGACCGATATAGCGCGGCGCGTCTACAACCACACTTGGAAGCTCGACCCGATCGTCCGTAGCCTGCTGGACACCGACTTCTACAAGCTTTTGATGCTGCAGATGATCTGGGGCATGTACCCCAAGGTCGACGCCACCTTCACACTGATCAACCGCACGACCTCGGTGCGTCTGGCCGATGAGATCGACGAAGGTGAACTGCGCGAGCAACTCGACCATGCCCGCACCTTGCGTTTCTCCAAGAAGGAGATGATCTGGCTGGGCGGCAACACTTTTTATGGCCGCAAGCAGATTTTTGAGCCGGAATTCCTGGCATGGCTGGAGGATTTCCGCTTGCCCAACTACGAGCTGTCCAGGCGCGACGGCCAGTACGTGCTCTCCTTCCCCGGCCCCTGGATGTACACGACACTGTGGGAAATCCCGGCTTTGGCCATCATCAACGAGCTCCGTTCGCGAGCGGCGATGCGCTCCTTCGGCCCGTTCGCGCTCGACGTGCTTTATGCCCGCGCCAAGGCCAAGATGTGGGACAAGACCGAGCGGCTCAAGGCGCTGCCGGGCATCCGCATTTCCGATTTCGGCACAAGGCGCCGCCATTCGTTCCTCTGGCAACGCTGGTGCGTCGAAGCGCTGAAGGAAGGCATCGGCGATGCCTTCACGGGCACGTCAAACGTGCTTCTGGCCATGGATAACGACCTCGAGGCTTTGGGCACCAACGCGCATGAATTGCCCATGGTGTTTGCAGCGCTCGCCAATTCCGAAGAGGAGTTGCGCGAAGCGCCCTACAAGGTGCTGCAGGACTGGCAGCGCTACTATGGCGGCAACCTCCTGATCGTGCTGCCGGACACTTTCGGCACCGCCGCGTTCCTGCGCGATGCGCCGGACTGGATTGCCGACTGGACCGGCTTCCGCCCCGACAGCGCGCCGCCGATCGAAGGCGGCGAGAAGATCCTCTCCTGGTGGCGCGAGAAGGGCAAGGATCCCAAGCAGAAGCTGCTCATCTTCTCCGACGGGCTGGAGGTCGAGACCATCGAGGAGGCCTATCGTCACTTCAAGGGCAAGGTGCGCATGTCCTTCGGCTGGGGCACCAACCTCACCAATGATTTCGAGGGCTGCGCGCCGACCGAAACCAAAAGCCTCGACGCCATCTCGCTGGTCTGCAAGGTCAGCGAGGCCAATGGCAGGCCGGCGGTGAAGCTGTCGGACAACCCCGCCAAGGCGACCGGGGATGAGAAGGAGATCAAGCGGTATCTGAGGATTTTCGGAGAGAAGGGGCGGGTGGAGCAGTTGGTGAAGGTGTGAGGGCGTTGGCGGTGATGTCCATGCCTGGATCGCCACCTGACGCCCATAACTCTGAAA
>NZ_RZTO01000720.1:0-3166 GCF_003997225.1 Mesorhizobium sp. M2C.T.Ca.TU.002.02.1.1 | reverse complement strand
TCTATGACATCCGCGGCGCCGGCGCGAAGCGCAAGGTTCCGCATTTCGACGACCTCCTGTTCCTCGGCGCCTCGATCTCGCGCTATCCGCTCGAAGGCTATCGGGAGCGCTGCGACACGAACGTGGTGCTGGGGTCGCGCCATGCCAAAAAGCCGATCGAGCTGAAGATTCCGATCACCATTGCCGGCATGAGCTTCGGCTCGCTCTCCGGCCCCGCCAAGGAGGCGCTCGGACGCGGCGCCACGCTTTCCGGCACCTCGACCACGACCGGCGACGGCGGCATGACCGAGGAGGAGCGAGGTCATTCCAAGACGCTGGTCTATCAGTACCTGCCCTCGCGCTACGGCATGAACCCGCGCGACCTGCGCCGCGCCGACGCCATCGAGGTGGTGGTCGGCCAGGGCGCCAAGCCCGGCGGCGGCGGCATGCTGCTGGGACAGAAGATTTCCGATCGCGTCGCCGAGATGCGCACGTTGCCCAAGGGCATCGACCAGCGCTCGGCCTCGCGCCATCCCGACTGGACCGGGCCGGACGATCTCGAGATCAAGATCCTCGAGCTGCGCGAGATCACCGACTGGGAAAAGCCGATCTATGTCAAGGTCGGCGGGGCGCGGCCCTATTACGACACCGCGCTCGCGGTGAAGGCCGGCGCCGACGTCGTCGTGGTCGACGGCATGCAGGGCGGCACGGCCGCGACCCAGGAAGTGTTCATCGAGAATGTCGGCCAGCCGACGCTTGCCTGCATCAGGCCGGCGGTGCAGGCGCTGCAGGACCTCGGCATGCACCGCAAGGTGCAGTTGATCGTCTCCGGCGGCATCCGCAACGGCGCCGATGTCGCCAAGGCGCTGGCGCTCGGCGTCGATGCGGTGTCGATCGGCACGGCGGCGCTCGTCGCGCTGGGCGACAACGATCCGCGCTGGGAGGCGGAGTACAACGCGCTCGGCACCACCGCTGGCGCCTATGACGATTGGCACGAAGGCAAGGACCCGGCCGGCATCACCACCCAGGACCCCGAATTGATGAAGCGGGTCGACCCGATCGCGGCCGGACGGCGGCTGGCGAACTACCTCAAGGTGATGACGCTGGAAGCGCAAACGATTGCCCGCGCCTGCGGCAAAAACAGCCTGCACAATCTCGAGCCCGAGGATCTCGTCGCGCTCTCGATCGAAGCCGCCGCCATGGCCGGCGTGCCTTTGGCCGGCACCAACTGGATACCGGGGAAGAACGGCTTCTAAGACAGACTTTCAAGACCACATAAGCGAGGAACTATAATGGGGAACGATCTCGCCGCATTCGCCAAGGAGAACGGCGTCAAATACTTCATGATCTCCTACACCGACCTGTTCAGCGGGCAGCGCGCCAAGCTGGTGCCGGCGCAGGCGATCGCCGACATGCAGAAGGATGGTGCGGGCTTCGCCGGTTTCGCGACATGGCTCGACCTGACGCCGGCGCACCCGGACATGCTGGCCGTGCCGGATCCGGATTCGGTGATCCAGTTGCCCTGGAAGCCAGAGGTTGCCTGGGTGGCGGCCACCTGCGTGATGGACGACAAGCTCGTCGACCAGGCGCCGCGCAACACGCTGAAACGGGTGATCGATGAAGCCGCCCGCGACGGCATGCATGTCAAGACCGGCGTCGAGGCCGAGTTCTTCCTGATCTCGCCCGACGGCAAGGCGATCTCCGACGAATACGACACAGCCTCGAAGCCCTGCTACGACCAGCAGGCGGTGATGCGCCGCTACGACGTCATCGCCGAGATCTGCGACCATATGCTGGCGCTCGGCTGGGGCCCGTACCAGAACGACCACGAGGACGCCAACGGCCAGTTCGAGATGAACTGGACCTTCGATCACGCGCTGGCGACCGCCGACAAGCACTCCTTCTTCAAGTTCATGGTCAAGTCGATCGCGGAGAAGCACGGCCTGCGCGCGACGTTCATGCCCAAGCCCTTCCAGGGCCTGACCGGCAATGGCTGTCACGCGCATATCTCGGTGTGGGACGAGACCGGCAAGACCAACGTGTTTGCCGACAATTCGGAAGAGCTCGGCCTGTCCGCCAAGGGCAGGAACTTCCTTGGCGGCATCATGAAGCATGCCTCGGCGCTTGCCGCGATCATCAATCCGACGGTCAATTCCTACAAGCGCATCAACGCGCCGCGGACCATTTCCGGCGCGACCTGGGCGCCGAACACGGTGACCTGGACCGGCAACAACCGCACCCACATGGTGCGCGTGCCGGGACCCGGACGCTTCGAGCTGCGCCTGCCGGACGGTGCCGCCAACCCTTATCTGCTGCAGGCGGTGATCATCGCCGCCGGCCTCGACGGCATTCGCTCAAAGGCGGATCCCGGCAAGCGCTACGACATCGACATGTATCAGTTCGGGCATACGGTGACGGATGCGCCGAAACTGCCGCTCAACCTGCTCGACGCGCTGCGCGAGTTCGACAACGACAAATCGCTCAAGGCGGCGCTGGGTGAGGAATTTTCGTCGGCATACCTAAAGCTCAAGCAGCAGGAATGGAATTCCTATGCTTCGCACTTCACGCAGTGGGAGCGCGACCACACGCTGGATATCTGAAATCCATCGTTGCGGGTGAGCGGCCTCGGAATGACGCAATGAAATATTCGATCTTCTCGCTCGCCCGCGCCGCTCTTTCCGGCCACAAGAACTGGCAGCCCACCTGGCGCGACGCGGCACCCAAGGACCGCTACGACGTAGTCATCATCGGCGGCGGCGGGCACGGCCTCGCCACCGCCTGGTTCCTGGCCAGCGAGTTCGGCATCCGCAATGTCGCGGTGTTGGAAAAAGGCTGGATCGGCTCCGGCAATGCCGGTCGCAACACCACTATCATCCGCTCCAATTACGGCCTGCCCGGCAACACCGGCTTCTACGAATTGTCGATGAAGCTTTGGGAGCGGATGGAGCAGGACCTCAACTACAACGCGATGGTCAGCCAGCGCGGCGTCATCAACCTCTACCATTCCGACGCGCAGCGCGACGCCTTCGCCCGGCGCGGCAACACCATGCGCATCAACGGCATCGACGCCGAGTTGCTCGACCAGGCAGCGCTCAGGAAGATGCTGCCGTTCCTGAACTTCGACAACGCGCGCTTTCCCGTGCAAGGCGGACTGCTGCAGCGGCGCGGCGGCACGGCTCGGCATGAC
>NZ_RZTO01000071.1:0-13164 GCF_003997225.1 Mesorhizobium sp. M2C.T.Ca.TU.002.02.1.1 | reverse complement strand
GGCCGATGCCGTCTCGCGCGTCAGTTCGGCCGGCTGAGCCGGCGCCTGACCGCCGGGCAGGACCTGCCGGACTTCCTCGGCGCTGACGGAAACGCTGCCGACAAGCGCGGCCGCCGCCGCAGCGGCGATCATTGTGAGGGGGTGACGTGTCTTCGAGGAGAAAAGCGCGATCATCGGCGTGCCTATTGGAGGACCAGGTCGGCCTGCAAGGCGCCGGCCGATTTGATGCCTTGCAGGATGGCGATGATGCCGTCGGGCTTCACGCCGAGGCGGTTGAGGCCGGAGACAAGCGTTTCGAGATCAGGGCCGTCGAGCACGGCAACACGCGCGTCGGGCCGGCTCGCCTCGATGGCGGTGAAGGGCTCGACTGCGGTCTGTCCCCTCGAGAAGGGTTCCGGCTGGACCACCTTAGGCGCTTCGGTGATACGCACCGTAAGGGTGCCATGGCTGATCGCCACGCGAGAGATTCGGACATTGTTGCCGATGACGATGGTGCCGGTGCGCTCGTCGATGACGACGCGGGCAGGGGCGTCCGATTCGACGACAAGATTTTCGATCTCGGCGTAGAAACGCGCGGCGGAGACGTTCTTCGGCCGCCTGATCTGCACCGTGCGGGCATCGCGTTCGGCGGCGACGCGCATGCCGAAACGCTGCGAGGTGTAGTCGTTGATGGCGTCGGCGATGCGGATGGCGGTCGAGAAATCGGGATTGCGCAATTGCAGCGTCAGCACGCCCTGGTCGTCGAACTCGGCCGGCACGGCGCGCTCGACGATGGCGCCGTTCGGCACGCGGCCGGCGGTCGGCACGCCTTGCGTCAGCTGCTCGGCCTGGCCCTGGGCGGTGAAGCCGCCGACGATCACCGAGCCCTGTCCGACGGCATAGATCTCGCCATCGGCCGCCTTCAGTGGCGTCATCACCAGCGTGCCGCCGGCGAGCGAGGTGGCGTCGCCCATCGAGGAGACGTCGATGTCGATGCGGGCGCCTGACTGGACGAAGGGCGGCATGTTGGCCGTGACGATGACGGCGGCCACGTTCTTGGCGCGCGCGCTGCCGCCTTCGGTGGCGATGCCGAGATTCTCCAGCATGGCGCGGATCGACTGTTCGGTGAAGGGCGAGTTGCGCAGGCTGTCGCCGGTTCCGGCAAGGCCGATGACAAGGCCGTAGCCAACGAGCTGGTTGTCGCGCGCGCTCTGCAACTGCGCGATGTCCTTGATGCGCGCGGCGACCTGGCCGGGCGGCAGCGTGCTCGGCCCGGTCGAGACCCGGAACATGCGCGTGGTGGTGGCGGGATCGTATTGCGGATCGTCGTAGACGCCGCCGTTCTTCTGCGCGAGCTCGCGCTTGGCCTTGGGCGTCAGCCCATCCGCCAATGCCGGCTGAAGGCCGATGGCGGCGCTCAGCAGAAGGACGAAGACGCGCATCACGAAGCGCCGACCTTGATGGTGCCGTCGGCCATCACCGTGCCCGAGATGATCTTGCCGCTGTCGATGTTGCGGATCTTGATCTGGTCGCCGGCAGCACCTGGCTGCAGCGTGACGCCGGCCGCCGAGATGGTCAGCGCGCCGGCGGTGAAATAGACCTGCACGGAAGCGCCCTGCTCGACCAGCCAGGCCTCGCGGATGGCGGTGACCGGGATGTAGCGGCCAGGCAGAAGCGTGCGCTTGGCGACCTTGCCCTGAAGCTCCTCGGAGCGCGTCGCCATGCCGTCCGGCTTGTGCTTGCCGGGGATGAGCGTCACCTGCTTGAGCGAGCCGGGCTCGATGGTCTCGCCGGGATAGATGACCCGGTTGGGGATCAGCACGGCCTCGCCGGCGGGCTGGCCGGCCGCGATCTGGTTCGCCGACTGGCCGGTCGTGTCCTGCGCGAAAGCCGGCATGCCGGCGGCCACCAGGACGGTGGCCAGCGCGGTGCGACGGAGTGCGGAGGAGATCGACCAGGCCATCATCCGTTACCTGATGTTCTTGGAGACCACCGAGGCCATATCGTCGGCGGCCTGGATGACCTTGGAGTTCATTTCGTAGGCACGCTGTGCCGAAATCAGCTCGGTGATTTCCTTGACCGGATCCACGTTGGAGGATTCCAGATAACCCTGCTGGATCGTGGCGAAACCCGGGTCGCCAGGAACGCCGACATTGGCCGGGCCTGAGGCAGCCGTCTCCTGGAACAGGTTGTCGCCGAGCGGCGCCAGGCCCGCCTCGTTGGCGAAGTTGACGATCTGAAGCTGGCCGAGCAGCTGCAAATCCGTCTGGCCGTCCAGACGGGCAAAGACCTGGCCAGTCTTGTTGACGATCACCTCGACGGCGTCGGTCGGCACGGTGATGGCCGGGATGACCTCGGCGCCGTCGACGGTCACCAACTGCCCGGTGGCGTTGGTGTTGAAGGCGCCGGCGCGCGAGTAGAGCGTGCCGCCATCGGCTCCCTGGATCTGGAACCAGCCCCTGCCGGTCAAGGCCAGATCGAAGCTGTTGCCGGTGCTGGCCAACTCACCTTGCGTGTGGACGTTGCGCACAGCCGTCGTCTTCACGCCAAGACCGATCGAGACGCCTTCCGGCACCAGCGAGGTGTTGGAGCGGTTGGGCACGCCCTGCGTGCGGTCGACCTGGTAGAGCAGGTCGGAGAATTCGGCCCGCGCCCGCTTGTAGCCGGTGGTGTTGATGTTGGCGATGTTGTTGGCGATGACTTCCAGGTTGGTCTGCTGGGCGTTCATGCCAGTGGCGGCGATGGCAAGGGCTTTCATGACGCGGTCCTAGATACTCATGCGACTGATTTCGAGATAGGCCGAGACGACCTTGTCGCGGATGGCGATGGTGGTCTGCAGCGCCTGCTGGGCGCTCAGCACCGCATCGACGACCTGGCGCGTGTCGGCGTCGCCCTTCAGCGCCTGTATCGACATCTGCTCGGCGCCCTGCAGCGTGTTGACGGTTTTCGTCGCCGCCTGGCCGAGGACTTCGGCGAAACTGCTGCCGACGCTTTCGCTTGCCTGCGTTCCGATGCCGCCCTGCAGCAGACCCGGTGAAGCCTGCTCCGCTCCGTCGACTGCCGTCTTGAATTGTATTGCCCCGATACCGCCGATCATTACTGGTTCCTCATCAGGTCGATGGTCATGGAAATCAGATCGCGAGCCTGCTTGATGACCTGCAGGTTGGCTTCATAGGAGCGGTTCGCCTCGCTCATGTCGGCCATTTCGACCAACGTGTTGACGTTGGGCATCTTGACGTACCCTTTGTCGTCGGCGGCTTCGTTGCCGGGCTGGAATTCGATCGGGAAGTCCGAAGGATCGCGGGAGATCGCGCTGACTTCCACCAGCGAGCCGCCGGTCGCGCGGTCGACTTCGGACTGGAAGGTGATGGTCTTGCGGCGATAGGGATCGGCGCCCGGCGTGCTGCCGGTCGACTGGGCGTTGGCGAGGTTTTCCGAGACCACGCGCAGGCGTTCCGACTGGGCGCCAAGGCCGGAGGCCGCGACTTTGAGGGCTGCGGTGAGGGCGTCCATGGTCAGCTCTTCACCACCATCGTCATCATCGAATGGAAGGCCTTGACGATCGCCGTGTTGAGCTCGAAGGAGCGGCGGACCTCGCCGGCCTTCATCAGCTCCTGCTCGAGAACCACGGTGTTCTTCGACGGCATGATCGCGCCGTCGGGATCCTCGGGCTTGACGTTGAAGCCGGCATTGGTCGTTTCGGCGCCGAGGTGGCCGGCCTGCGTGGCGGCAAGCGTCACGGCGGTCCGGTCGAGCACCTTCTCGAAGGGCTCGACGTCATTGGCGGTGTAGCCCGGCGTGTTGGCATTGGCGATGTTGGAGGCAATCGCCGACTGGCGCACGGCCAGCCATTGCGACTGCCGCGTGGCGAGATCGAAAAGATTTACCGGTTCCATGGGAATCTCCCGGGCAAGTACGCGCAAGACTAGGCGGCCAGTCTTGCGCGGACCTTGCGCGCGGGGCGGCCACATGGCCCGGCATAATTACTTGGAGAGCTGGATCACCTTGTCGGCGCTGGTGACGATCACCCATTTGCCGCCGCGTTGCTCGATCGAGGCGACGCGGCTGGAATCAGGCAGGATAGAGCCGCGCTGGACGAGCCACAGACCGGTATCGTCCTCGATCATGGCGCGGCCGTTGGCGACATGCACCATCTTGAATTCCGAAGCGGCGGCAGGGAAGGGCTGGTCGGTGGGCGGCGGCGCGGGATCGTCCGCGACCGTTCCGGTGGCAAAGAGGTCGATATCGGCATTGGGAACGTCCTTGGCCGTCAGCGGCCCGCTGCGTTGGGCCACGACGCCGCCGCCCTCGCGCCCGGCATTGCTGCCGCTGCCGCCGAACTTGATGGTCTGGACGCCGAACTGTTCCTGGTTGAAGAAGATGTACCAGGGGAACAACGCGCAGATGAGGCCGAGCGTGATGCCGAGCGCGGCGATGACGAAATCGCTGCGGCGGTCGGCGCTCCTGTCGACCAGGCGCGGGAACTGGGCTTTCGGTGGCTCCGGCCATTCGGTGCGGGGAAAGAGCCCGTCAAGCAGGGAATCGCGGCTGGCCTGCGCGACATCGGCCGTCTCGGCGGTGGATGGCCGCGGCGGATGCGGCCTGTCGGCTCTGGTCAGGAGAGCCGCTGCCTTCTGTGTCCTGGCATGCGCGGCCTTCTCCTTGGCAGTCCTTGCCGCGTCGGCCTCGGCTCTCTCCGCCGCCTCGGCCTCGGCAAGCATGTCGCGCAACATGCGCTCGGTGTATTGGAGCTCAGTCTCCTTGATCGCCATTCAGCTTCCCCTTGAGATGGCGGGCGAGATCGGCGAACGGATCGGCCGACGCGCGGTCCCTCGGCGATTGCGTGAGCGCCTCGTAGATCAGCGGCACCTGGCGCACCGCGTTGTCGAGCTCGGCGTCGGCGCCGCTCTGGTAGGCGCCCAGCAGGCGGATGTCGCGCGTATCCTCGAAGCGCGCGATCATCGATTTCAGCTTTGTCACCAGCATGCGCTGCTCGGGGCTCCAGGCCTTGTCGGCAAGGCGTGAGATCGACGACAGCGGATTGACCGGCGGATAGCGGCCTTGCTCGGCGAGCGCGCGATCGAGCACGACATGGCCATCGAGGATGCCGCGCACCGAATCGGCGACCGGATCGTTATGGTCGTCGCCGTCGACCAGCACGGAAATAATGGCGGTGATCGAACCCCTACCTTTAACCCCAGGGCCTTCGGCGCCCGGCCCGGCGCGTTCGAGCAGCTTCGGCAGGTCGGTGAAGACCGATGCAGGATAGCCGCGCGCGACCGGCGGCTCGCCTGTTCCGGTCGCCACCTCGCGCAGCGCATGGGCGAAACGGGTGATGGAATCCAGCACCAGGAGCACGCGATGGCCCTGGTCGCGGAAATGCTCGGCCACGCACATGGCGGTGTCGGGCGCGCGGCGGCGCATCATGGCGCTTTCGTCGCTGGTGGCGACGACGGCGACGGTCTTGGCCATGCTCTCGGCGCCGATCGTATCCTCGAGGAACTCGCGCACCTCGCGGCCGCGCTCGCCGATCAGCGCCACGACGACGGTATCGAAGGCCTCGGCGCCGGCGAGCATTGCAAGCAACGTCGACTTGCCGACGCCGGAGCCGGCGAAGATGCCGAGCCGCTGGCCGAAGCAGAGCGGGGTGAAGATGTCGATCACCCTGACGCCGGTGAGGAAGCCGGTGCCGACGCGCTGGCGCGCCAGCGCGCCGGGCGTCGCGCCATGCGTTGCATCGGCCGCATTCGGCCTGATCAGCGGCGGGCCGCCGTCGATGACGCGGGTCAAGGCATCGATGGCGCGTCCGCGCCAGGAGACATGCGGGGTGACCGCGAGCGGGCCGCGGCGAAAGACGGCGTCGCCGATGCCGGCATCGGCGCTGCGCTCGAAGGGCGCGACCACCACCTCGTCGCTACCGATCTTGACGATCTCGCCGCGACGCGCGCCGGCCTTGCCGCGCTGCTCGACGATGTCGCCGAGCCTGGCAATCCCGGACAGGCCGCGGACCTTGTAATGTGTCGGCGATATCTCGGCGATGCGCCCGCCGCGCGCAAGCAGCGCCTGTGGATCGTCGAATCGCCGCCAGATGCGTTCGAGCGCGGCCAGCCTGTCGGTCCGTTCGGTATCCGGCGGGCTTTCGGAAGCGCGCAACAGGGACGAGCCGGTCGTCATGCGGTCACTTCGAGCCGAGCGTCTTGATCGCGTCGTCGGTGGAGGAATCGGTCTGCCGCATCAGCGCCGCCGTGTTCTCGAAAGCGCGCTGCACCTGGATCAGCCGGGTCATTTCCAGCACCGGGTTGACGTTCGACTCTTCCAGGAACCCTTGCGCGACACCGACGTCGGAGCGATCGGTGACGGGTTCGGGCGCGCGCGCCGGAACGATGCCCGAATTGCCGTAGCGCACGAAATTCTCGCCAGGGTCGAAATCGTAGAGGCCGATGGCGCCGACCAGCTGGTCGTTCTGCCTGAGCGAACCGTCGGCGCCTGCCTTGGGCGGGCCGTTGCGCGGATCGAGCTGGATCGGAGCGCCGCCGCCGTCCAGCACCGGATAGCCTTCGATCGACATCAATTCGCCGTTCTCGTTCATGGAGAAGCGGCCGTCGCGGGTCATCACCGTGCCGGCGGGCGTCTCGATGGCGAACCAGGCGTCGCCCTGGATGGCGAAGTCGAACGGGTTGCCGGTTTCGGTCAGCGCGCCATGCGCGCCGGAAAGATAGGTCTTGCCGGAGGAGGCGAAGGAAACCGACTTCGGCCCGGTGCCCGAGACCACGTCCTCGAACTTCACGCCGGTGGCGCGAAAGCCGATGGTCGAGGCGTTGGCGACGTTGTCGGCGATGGTGTCGAGACGACGCTCGAGCGCGATCTGAGAGGAAAGGGCGACGTAAAGACTGTCCTGCATGATCTTCTCAGAACTTCAATTGCTGCATGGCCATCATCAGATCGGTGGAGATGCCGACAGTGGTCGGCTGCGCGAAGAGCACGCTGACCGACGTCACCGCCGTCGAGGTCGGATGGGCGATCTCGTACATGCTGGTGAAGCGGGTCAGGAACTTGCTGAGCTTCTCGGGGTCGGTGAAGTCCTTGATGTCGAGCTTCTGCCCGAAGAGCTGCGCCTGCTTGTCGATGTCGGCGGTGGCGAAGGAATCGGGCAGGCCGAGCGCGGTACGCACCACGCTGGCTAAAGCGGTGTCGGCCAGCACGTCGTACCAGCTGGTGATGTCGGGCGCCTTGCGCTGGAAATAGAGCGCCAGCCGCACGCCTTCGTTGGTCTGGCCGGCGTCCTCCTCCAGTGTCTGGCGCAGATACATGTCGACGGTCGGCTGCTGCGCCGTGACGCGCGTGGTGGTCGTATCGCCGTACTGCGCGAAGTTGAAAGCGGCGGCGAGCCCGGCATAGGCCTTGTTGGTCTGCTGGTTGGCGACGCTGTCGGGATCCTTCACGCCGCCTTGCAGGACGGACTTGATCAGATCCTTGTCCTCGGTGACCGAATCCAGGCCGAACGCGGCCAGCGCGTAGGTATAGAGCCGGTCGTTCGACATCAGGTCGTCGATCGACTTCACCTTGGTGATGTTGGCGAGGTAGTAGGTCGTCTCGCCTTTCACATAGTCCGAATCCGGATCAAGGCCCGCGATCTCAGCCTGCGTGGCGTAGTTCGCCGTAACCTGCTGCTGTGTCGGGTTGTAGACCGTCGCATTGGCGCCGTCGGCCGCGAAGTTGAAGGCAGCGACGAACTGGGCGTAGCGCTTGTCGGTCAGCTTGTTGGCGAAGCTGTCGGGGTCGGAGACGCCTTCCTTCAGCGCCTTGACCATGAAGGCCTTGGCGTAGTCCATGTCCTCGAGCCCGTAGGCCTTCATGGCATATTTGAACAGGCGGTCGTTGTTGACGAAATCGTCGATCGATTTCACCTTGGTGATGTTGGCCAGATAGTATTGGGTGTCGCGATCGACCGTCGGCTGCTGCTCGATGCGGGCGATAGACTTGGGGATGTCTTTGGCGATCAACTGGTAGCTGATGTAGGTACTGAGCAAAGGGCATGCCTCCGGCCGAAGCTATCCCCGCACAATAGCGTCACTTCCTTGCGCGAAGCTGAATCGCGTCCGCTGCCTTCGATTCAAGCCTCACACAAGGCACGGGGACTATCCCTGATCCACGACGTGACATGCGGAAGGACCTGTCGTGGGCATTCTGATCGGACTTGTGGTGACGCTCGGCTGCGTTCTCGGCGGCTTCATGGCCATGGGCGGGCATCTGCATGTGTTGCTGCAGCCTTGGGAAGCGGTGGTCATCTGCGGCGCCGCGCTTGGCACCTTCCTCGTCGCCAATCCGATGAAGACGGTCAAGGACACCGGCAGGGGCATCCTCGAAGCGTTCAAGCAGGCGGTGCCGAAGGAGCGCGACTATCTCGAGACGCTGGGCGTCCTGCACAGCCTGATGCGCGAGCTTCGTTCGAAGTCGCGCAGCGAGGTCGAGGCGCATATCGACAATCCGGAAGAGTCGGCCATCTTCCAGGCCTTCCCGACCGTGCTCAAGAACCATGACCTGACGAACTTCATCTGCGACTACTGCCGCATCATCATCATCGGCAATGCCCGCTCGCATGAGATCGAAGCGCTGATGGACGAAGAAATCCAGACGATCCGCACCGACAAGCTGAAGGCCTATCACGCGATGGTCGCGGTCGGCGACGGCCTGCCGGCGCTGGGCATCGTGGCGGCCGTGCTCGGCGTGGTGAAGGCGATGGGCGCGCTGGACCAGTCGCCGGAAATCCTCGGCGGCCTGATCGGCGCGGCGCTTGTCGGAACCTTCCTCGGCATCTTCCTGTCCTATGCGGTGGTCGGTCCGGTCGCCACCAAGATCAAGACGGTGCGCGAGAAGAAGAACCGCCTATACATCATCGTCAAGCAGACGCTGCTTGCCTATATGAACGGCGCCCTGCCGCAGGTGGCGATCGAATTCGGCCGCAAGACCATCTCTTCCTACGAGCGTCCGACGATCGATGCGGTGGAGCAGAGCACCATGAGCGCCGGCGCCGTCGAGAAGAAGGCGGCCTGAGCATGCAGCATCACAGACAGGGCCGCCTGCCGTCATGACAAGCCCGGGCAGCCCTTCGCAAACCCGGGAATTGATCATCGAGCGGCTCGTCGGCGACAGCGGCGAGGCGGCGCAGGTGATCGGCGTCGGCCGCGGCATGGCCGAACGGGCGCTGCCGTTGCTGCAGAAGGCGCTTGCCGCGGAGCTTGGCGCGCCGGTGACCGTCGATCTGCAAGCGGTGGAGGTCGGCCGCGTTCCCGAGGCGCGTTCACGCGCCGGCGATGCCTTCGCACTGACCGTCGCGTCTTCGCCGGCCTCGGCCGACGCCATGACGCTGGTGATGGACGCGCAAGCGGTTGCCGTCATGGTGAACGCGCTGTTCGGCGGCGATCCCGACCAGCCGGTGGCGCCGATCGAGCGCGACCTGTCGCAGATCGAGGCCGATGTGGCGACCACCGTGTTCCAGGAGGTCGCGGCGGCTCTCAACGGATCCGGCAAACGTTCGCTCGACCTGCGCCTGCCCGTGCCGAAAGCAATGTCCGGCACCGAGGCGAGGCGGCGCGTGTTGCGCGACGGCGCCGCCGTGCGCATCGTCTATGGCCTGTCGACGCCGTCCGACAGCGGCACGCTCACGGTGATGATCCCGCAACGCCTGCTGCTTTCCTCACGCAGCGACGAGACCACCACGGGCGAGGATGGCGAGAGCACGGAATTCGACTGGCGGGCCCGCTTCTCCGAAGAGGTGATGCGCTCGACCGTCCGGCTCGAAGCGACGATGCCGCTCGCCCGGCTGACGCTCGGCGACCTCGCGGCGTTCGAGGCCGGCCAGGTGATCGAATTGGAGGAGAACGCCCAGCTCAACGCCAGGCTCAGCGCGCGCGACAGAACATTGTTTGTCTGCGAGTTCGGCAAGCTGGGGCAGAACTACACCGTCCGCATCAGCCATCCGCATGATGCCGGGCAGGATTTCATCGACGGACTGCTGCCGGGCTGACGCCGGGCGCGGGATTCATGGAGACGACAGATGGCAAAGACCAAGGTGGAAGCCGAACCCGATCAGCCCGACGAGCAGCTCGACCGCGCCATCGAGGAACTGCGCGGCGTGCTGCGGGAAGAGGAGAAACGCCCGGACGCCGCCCTCCAGTCGGGCGCCAACTCCTCCATCATCATGACCATTCCGGTCGACGTGCAGATCATCCTCGGCAGCACGGAGATGCCGGTCTCGGAGCTGATGGGGCTGCAGAAGGGTTCCACCGTCGCGCTCAATCGCCGTATCGGCGAGCCGGTCGACGTCGTCGTCAACGGCCGCAAAATAGCGCGCGGCGAGATCACGGTGCTGGAAAGCGATCCGACGCGCTTCGGCATCCGGCTCACCGAGATCATCGCCGCGACGAAGAGCGCCTGACGATGGTCGGCGGGCGGACCAATCGGCAGCGAGGGTTACACGCATGACGACGGCATTGGCGCTGACACGTCCGCAAAAGGCGGCGGCCATACTGGTGGCCATGGGCAAGCCCGCGGCCAGCCGCCTGCTCAAATTCTTCAAGCAGGACGAGCTGAAGGCGCTGATCGAGGGCGCGCGTCTCTTGCGTACCATTCCGCAGGCCGACCTGGAGCGCATCGTCGCCGAGTTCGAAGCCGAATTCACCGAGGGCGCCGGCCTGCTCGATTCAGCCGACCGGATGGACACGATCCTCAACGAATCGCTGTCGCCCGAGGAGATGAGCGCCATCATGGGCGAGAAGAAGTTCGAGCCGGTCGTGGAAGGACCGCCGCCGATATGGCCGGACCTCGAGAAGCTCGAGCCGTCGCGGCTCGGCAGCTTCCTTGCCGGCGAGCATCCGCAGACATCGGCGATGGTGCTGTCGAAGCTTGCCTCGCAGACAGCCGCCAACGTTCTGCTGACGATGGAAAAGCCGATGCGCAGCCAGATCATCAAACGCATGGTGACGATGGCCAACATCCCCGACGCGGCATCCAGGATCGTCGAGAACCAGCTGCGCGTGAGCGTGCTGTCGCAGAAGGCCAGCCGGGACACCACGGCCGGCCAGGAGCGTGTCGCCGGCATGCTCAACGAAATGGCGAAGCCCGAGCTGGACGAACTCATGCAGGACCTGGAGGAAGCCGGCACGCCCGATCTCGCCGGCGTCAGGTCGCGGCTGTTCGCCTTCGACGACCTGCCGCTGCTGCCGCAGAAAGCCCGCGTCTTGCTGTTCGACGGGCTGTCGACCGAGCTCGTCACGCTGGCGCTGCGCGGCGCGTCGCCGGAACTCGCCGAATCGGCGCTGTCGGCCATCGGCGCGCGCTCCCGTCGCATGATCGAATCCGAACTCGGACAGGGATCGGAAGGCATTGCGCTTGCCGACATCATGGCGGCGCGCAAGAGCATATCGGTCGCCGCCATCCGGCTGTCGCGCGAAGGGGCTTTCGAGCTGCCCTCGACGCAGACCGCCGCCGCCGAAGCCGCCTGACGATAACCACCCGGTCAGAGCGCCATGGCTGAAGCGGTCGACAAGGATTCCAAAACCGAGGAAGCCACAGAAAAGAAGATCCGCGACACGATCGAACAAGGCAAGCTGCCGCATTCGCGTGAGACCGCGATCTTTGCGTCCTTCCTCGCCATACTGGTTTTCGCCGTCTTCTACGCCAAGGACGCGATCGTCGATCTCGGCATGTTCCTGTCGACGTTCCTGGAAAAGCCGGAAGCCTGGCCGATGGGCACCGAGACCGACGTCATATCGCTCTACAAGCAGGTGATGACCGAGATCGGCCGCGCCGTCGTCAGCCTGCTGGTGCTCCTGACGGTTGCCGGCATCGGCGCCTCGGTCTTCCAAAACATGCCGCAGATCGTCGGTGAACGGATCAGGCCGCAGCTTTCGCGCATCTCGATCGCCAAGGGCTGGAGCCGGATGTTCGGCGCGCAAGGGTGGGTCGAGTTCCTGAAGTCGCTGGCCAAGCTCGGCTTCGCCATCGCGGTGCTGAGCTTCACGCTCTCGGAAGATCATCGCAAGCTGCTCGCCGGCATGATCACCAACCCGATCTCGTTCGGCATGGTCATCCGCGGCATCTTCGTCGACATCCTCGTGGCGATCGTCTTCGTCATGGGACTGATCGCGGTGGTCGACATCGTCTGGTCGCGCTTCCACTGGCGGCGCGACCTGCGCATGACCAAGCAGGAAGTCAAGGACGAGATGAAGCAGTCGGAAGGCGATCCGATCGTCAAGTCGCGGCTGCGCTCGCTGGCGCGCGACCGGGCGCGCCGACGCATGATGACGGCCGTGCCGCGCGCGACGCTGGTGATCGCCAACCCGACGCACTATTCGATCGCGCTGAAGTATGTGCGGGAGGAGGATTCCGCGCCGATCGTGCTGGCCAAGGGACAGGATCTGGTGGCGTTGAAGATCCGCGAGATCGCCAGGGAGAACAACATCCCGATCTTCGAGGACGTGGCGCTTGCGCGCTCCATGTACAAGCAAGTTTCGGTTGATAGCGTGATCCCGTCGCAATTCTACCAGGCGGTCGCCGAGTTGGTGCGGATCGTCTACTCGAAGAAGGCCGCGCGCAAAGCAACCCAATGAACGGACGCCGCTAATCCATGGACCGGCAACCACACGCCAACTCCCGCGAGCTGATCGTCGCCAGCGCCATCGAGCCCGTGGTGGGCGAATTGAGGCTCATCGACGTTGCCGACTATATCGCCTTCATCCGGCTCGAGCATCTCGCCTGCCTGTCGGACCTCGTCGATTCGGCGGTCGAGCTTTACTTCCGGCCGGGGACGCTGCGGCTCGGCCATGGCGCGGAGGCGCATGTCGACTGGTCGGGCAGCCCGCGCATCGTGCTCGATCTGGAGCTGCGGCCGCGCGGCGTGACCGTCTATTTCCAGCTGACGCTGACCGAGCTCGAGGCTTCCGTCGTGGTCAACTACGTGTCGTTCGAGAAGCCCGGCGAGACGCCCGAGCACAACACGGCCTTGCTCGAGGACGCGATCGACGAAGCGCGCATCCGCAGGACCGAGCCGGTGTCATTTCCCTAAAGCGCTTCGCGATCTTTCAGATTCGCTTCATGCGCTTTGGGTTTTTGATTTTGCGCATGTCTTTGTCCCGAAACCGGTTACCACTTTGGGGGGACACGCTCTAATGATTTGATTGCGGC
>NZ_RZTO01000719.1:0-3171 GCF_003997225.1 Mesorhizobium sp. M2C.T.Ca.TU.002.02.1.1 | reverse complement strand
CCTTGCGATCCTGGCCCGAACCATCCGTTACCGGCGGGCGCCAGGTGCCGTCCATGACGTCCGGCGGCACGCGGCCGGGATAGGGCGCAAGCAGCGCCTTTTCACGATCGTCGGCCGGGTGGCCAAGCGCGGACAGCTCGGAATTCTGCCAATAGCTCATGGTGCGGTTGAACTTGCCGCCGAACAGATTCTTGTTCGTCCATTCGAAATCGTAAAGCATGCCGAGCGCGCGGCGGACCACGGGATCAGCGAATTTGGGCAGGCGGGTGTTGAACAGGAAGCCGGTCACAACCGGGGGGATGCCGGTGTTGAAATATTCTTCCTTCACATCGCCCCTTCGGAACGCCGGAATATCGATGTCACGCTCGCGCTTGACCGGATCGGTCTCGTCGTCGAGGGCGCAGATGCCCTTCTTGAACGCCTCTGTCTTGGCATTGGCGTTGAGAAAATACTCGATGGTGACCTGGTCGAAATTGTCGAAGCCGCGCTTCGAGGGGATGTCCTTGCCCCAGTAATCCGGATTGCGCTTGAAGATGATGCGCTGCCCGGGCTGCACCTTGTCCACGGTGTAGGGGCCGGAGCCGATCAGCGGCTTCAGCGTGGTCTTGTCGAACGTATCCTTGTCGAAGGCGTGCTTGGGAACGATCGGCGTCAGCGCGACGATCAGCGGGAATTCGCGGTTGGCCTTGTCGTTGAAGGTGAACTTCACACTGTGCTCGCCGGTCTTCTCCAGCTTGGCGATCATGCTCATGCGATCGCTGTAGGGCGGGCGGCCCTTCTCGGCGAAGACATCGTAGGTGAACAGCACGTCCTCCGGCGTCACCGGCTGCCCATCCGACCATTTTGCGCTGGGATTGAGATGGAACTCGATCGACTTGCGATCCGGATCCATGTCGGCGCTGTCGGCCAGCAGCCCGTAGAGGCTGAAAGGCTCGTCATAGTTGCGTTGCATCAACGGCTCGAAGACGAGGTTGCCGTAAACAGTATCGATCATGCCGCGCGCCGTGGTGCGCAGGCTTTTCAGGATGAAGGGGTTGAGGTTGTCGAAGGAGCCTACGACGCAATAGGTGACGCTTCCGCCTTTCGGCGCGTCCGGATTGACGTAGTCGAAATGCTTGTAGTCGGGCGGCAGCGCCGGCTCGCCCTGCATGGCGATGCCGTGCTTCGGCTCCGACTGTGCCGGAAGGAGCGAAAGAGCCAGAAACGACGTCGCGGCGATCAGCCGAACGAGAACGCGGTCCATGACCGTCTCCTTGCCGGGCGGCTTTTGTGATTCGCCACGCACCCTAGAGCATTTCGCCATCCGATTGAATCGGCGCGCCAACGGGAATCGGCTTCAGCCGGTCCATCGTCGACCGCACTCTTCCCGCGGGCTCGAAAGCACAAAGAAATCGCGGAAACCGGGCTGGATTCGACGCCGCTGGCAGTGTAACACGCGCTCCGAAGTCATCCTGTTGCCTCATTTGGGCAACAGGTAGCTGGACCACACGGCACGAAGAAGCCGGTCCCCGGGATCATTTGAGAGGAAAGTGCACCATATGACGATCAACGCGTACCGCCTTTCGGTGCTGGCCGCAGGCGTGGTCGGCGTTCTGGGCGCCGGGCTTTTCACCGCCTCGGCCCAACAGCAGCCGCAGATTCCTCAGGGCTGGTTCAAGGCCTGCACCAAGCAGGAAGACGTCGACATCTGCAATGTGCAGAACATCGTCACCGCCGGCAACGGCCAGCTCGTCACCGGCGTCAGCCTGATCGAGCTCAAGGGCAAGGTGAACCGCAAGGTGTTCCAGGTCACGGTCCCGACCGGCCGCCTCGTTCCTCCGGGGATCGCGCTGCAGATCGATTCCGGCAAGGCACAGAAGCTCGACTATGTGATCTGCTTCCCGGATCGTTGCGTGGCGGAAGTGCCGCTGAGCGACCAGCTCGTCGCTTCCTTCAAGAAGGGGCAGGGCATCACGCTCACCTCGATCAACTTCCAGAACCAGCCGAACCCGATCAAGATCGCGCTCACCGGCTTCAGCGGCGCCTATGACGGCCCGCCGCTGCAGCAGTCGGACATCGAGGACCGGCAGAAGAAGCTGCAGGACTTCGTCGCCAAGAACAACCAGGACTTCGCCAAGAAGCTCAAGGACGAGCAGGACAAGGCCAAGACCGCGAACTGATCTCCGGAGCACCTCTGGAAACAAAAAAGCGGGGCAATTGCCCCGCTTTTTTGTTGTCGACGCACCGTGCGCCTTGGGTATTTGCTTTTGCGCTTCAGTGCTTCGACTGGCGCTTCGGCTCGTAGCGGCCGTCCGGCAGCTTGTCGAACATCTCGCCGATCTGCGGATGCCGCACCGGCTCGCCCGACCGGTCCTCGAGCAGGTTCTGCTCGGACACATAGGCGATGTATTCGGTCTCCGAATTCTCCGCCAGAAGATGGTAGAAAGGCTGGTCCCTGCGCGGACGCACGTCGGCCGGAATGGCCTCGTACCATTCCTCGGTGTTGGCGAATTCGGGATCGACGTCGAAGATCACGCCGCGGAACGGAAACAGCCTGTGGCGAACCACTTGCCCGATCGAGAATTTGGCGGTTTTCATCACGCTCACCACTTAGGTTCCGAGGCGCCTTTCGTGGCTGCGCGCGAGGCGCCTAAGACCTTGAATTTACACGTCACGCAGCCAAAAATCGACCCCGACTTTCGGCTTGGGCCTATTTGGCGCAGACATTGCCGCAATTCAATAGCCAGGCCCTTGACCTCGGATGAAGCAACGGGCTAGCCCGCGCGGGAGTTTTCCCGACCGAGCGAAAAATGTCTGACGTCATCGGCCTCGTCCTTCAGTTCTTCGGCATGATCTTCGTCGGTTTCCTGGTGGCGCGCATCGCCAGGCAGCCGCTGGAGGCGCTCGGCTGGATGAACATTTTCATCGTCTATGTCGCGCTGCCAGCCCTGTTCTTCCAATTGCTCGCCAAAACGCCGTTCGAGCAGTTGACGGAATGGAGCTTCATCCTCGGCTCGCTCATCGCTACCTACGGGATTTTCACGCTGATGTTCGCCTGGTCGGTCTTCGTTTCCCGCGGCGGCGTAGCGCAGGCGACGATCACCGCCCTTGCCGCGGCTTACGGCAACATCGGTTATATGGGGCCGGGGCTTGCCTTGCTGGCGTTCGGCGAACAGGCGGCGGTACCCGTGG
>NZ_RZTO01000718.1:0-3171 GCF_003997225.1 Mesorhizobium sp. M2C.T.Ca.TU.002.02.1.1 | reverse complement strand
TCTCAGCATATCGTCCAAACTCCTTGGAACTTCGTTTGTCTATGCATGTCGTTCTTTCCCGCCATCGGGCGACATGCGTCGGTATCTTATTTGCGCGCCTTCTAACCGAAAGCGAAGCCGCGCACCATAGTCTCGACATGGTTCAGCGGCAAGGATCGCAATAGAGCCAGCGGGTGCAATTCGAACGGCCTCGATAACCTTTTGTTTACGAGCCCTTCACCACCTAAGTTTAGAGTCTGTTTAGGGCTTTCAAGGCCGTACCCGCTGACGATGTGCTAGGATTGAACATGCCGACGAGGCGGCCTCATTTCTTCGCGCTTTTGGGCGCGATCGTCGCGCTGACGCCGACTATGGCGATCGGCGGCAGCGTCGATGCGCGCGTCACGGCTGCAATCCCGGTGCCCGATGCGCCGCAAGCGCCGGGCCTAACGTCGACCGCCCCCGACATAGCGCAACTGAAGAGCGGCCTCGACGCGCTCGCCGCCAACAACATTGCCGGCGCGCGCAATGCGCGCGACACGCTGCCCGCCATTTCGCTCGACCGGCACATCCTGGCGTGGGCGATCGCGCTCTATGGCGGCGACAAGGTGCCGAGCGGCGAGATTGCCGATGCCGCCAAGATGCTGCCCGGGTGGCCGGGCACGATCGCGCTGCGCAAGAACAGCGAGCGCGCGCTCTATCGCGAAAACCCTCCGCCGCAAGTGGTGGTGCAGGCCTTTGGCCGCAGCCAGCCGCTGACGCCGGAAGGCATCATCATCCTTGCCCGCTCGCAGGTGGCGCTTGGCAACCAGGCGGCCGCCCGCGCGGTGCTGGTGCCGTTCTGGCGCAGCGAAAAGCTGGAAGCCAAGGATGAGAGTGCCATCATCAAGGAGTTCGGCACGCTGATTCCGGCGGCCGACCATCGCTACCGTATGGAGCGCATGTTCTATGCCGACCGGCCGTCTTCGGCGCTGCGGGTCGCCGGCCTCGCCGGCGCGCAGCCGCTGGCGGACGCGTGGGCGGCCGCCGACAAGGGCGACAAGAACGCCGCCAGGCTGTTGAAGGCGGTGCCGGCGGCGCAACGCTCGGCAGGCTATTTCTTCGCCGAGGCGGAATATCTGCGCAAGCAGCAGAAATTCGCCGATGCCGCCGCTGTCGTGATGAAGGCGCCAACGAACGGCGATTCGCTGGTCGACCCCGATGCCTGGTGGGTCGAGCGCCGCGTGCTGTCGCGCGAGCTGGTCGACCAGGGCGACATGAAAACCGCCTACAGAATCGTCTCCATGCATGCGGCCGAAAGCCCGGCCAATGCCGCCGAAGCCGAATTCCACGCCGGCTGGTACGCCCTGCGCGGCCTCAACGATCCGGTGACCGCGGCCAGACATTTTACGCGCATCGCCGAGCTCGCGCAGGGACCGGTGTCGCTGTCGCGCGCCTATTACTGGCTCGGCCGCGCGGCGGAAGTGGGCGGCCCGGGCAGCGCCAAGGATTATTTCACGCGCGCGGCCAGCTACGGCACGACCTTCTACGGCCAGCTCGCCGGCGAGCGCGTGGGCTTGAGGACGCTCAACATCGTCTATCCGAAACCGAGCGCGGCCGACCGCCAGAGCTTCGACGGCCGCGAGGCGGTGAGCGCGATCAAGCGGCTGCAGGAGGCGGGCTATGACCGCTACGCCGAAACGCTATACCGCGACCTTGCCGGGCAGCTGACCAGCCCGGGCGAACTGGCGCTGCTTGCGGTGCTGGCCGAAAAGCAAGGCAACCATTTCATGGCGCTGAAGGTCGGCAAGATCGCCGCCCAGCGCGGCATCGATGTCGGCGCGCTGTCGCATCCGCTGGGCGTCATTCCCGATTCGGCCAATATCTCGGGGTCCGGCAAGGCGCTTGCCTATGCCATCGCCCGACAGGAAAGCGAGTTCAACGTCGGCGCCGTCTCCAGCGCCGGAGCGCGCGGCTTGCTGCAATTGATGCCGGGCACCGCCAAGCAGTTGGCTAAGAAGGCCGGCATGAGTTTCTCGCAGGCGCGGCTGACGAGCGATGCCGGCTACAACGCGACGCTGGGCTCGGCTTTCCTCGGCGAGCAGCTCGACCGCTTCGGCGGCTCCTACGTGCTGACCTTCGCCGGCTACAATGCGGGCCCGAACCGCGCCGCCCAGTGGGTGGCGAAGTACGGCGACCCGCGCGGCAAGGACGTGGACGCCGTCGTCGACTGGATCGAGCGGATTCCCTACACGGAAACAAGAAGTTACGTGCAACGCGTGATGGAGAATTACGAGGTCTACAAGATGCGTATTTCGGGGAAATACGACATCGTGGGGGACCTTGTGAACGGACGAGGTTGAGGGCTCCGCGAAACAATCAAGGTCGAGTTCCTTCGCGCCCCCCTCTGTCCTGCCGGACATCTCCCCCACAAGGGGGGAGATCAGCCGTCGGCTCCGCTTTCGCCAATCTCCAACGTTGAATGGGGTCCGCCGCGAGCGAAACTGCCAATCTCCCCCCTCGTGGGGGAGATGTCCGGCAGGACAGAGGGGGGCGCCGTAGAGCTCCGGGCATCTGAGATTTAGGCAGCGGCGCCATTTGACGATCCCTGCCCTCGCCTGTAGCTGTCGATCATCCCCAGCAAGGAGCGGCATTGCGATGGCGAGCGACGAAGGTTTCTCCGACATCTTTTACATCGCGCCCGACGGCCTGAAGCTCCATGCCCGAGTCTATGGTGAGGCACATGCCGGGCTTCCGGTGATCTGCCTTCCCGGCCTTACCCGCAACGCGCGTGACTTCCACGAACTGGCACTTCACCTCTCAGGCAAGGCGGAACGGCCGCGAAAAGTCGTCGCCTTCGACTATCGCGGGCGCGGGCAATCCGACCAAGATCCCGATATCGGCCATTATAATGTCGGGGTCGAAGCCGGTGACGTGCTTGCCGGGCTGTCCGCGCTCGGCATCGAGCAGGCCGCCTTCATCGGCACCTCGCGCGGCGGGCTGATCATCCATGTGCTCGGGGCGTTGAAGCCCGCCGCGCTGAAAGCCATCGTGCTGAACGACATCGGCCCGGTGATCGAGGCGGAGGGCCTCGCCCATATCCGCGCCTATCTCGACCGTGCGCCAAAACCGAAAACATTCGCCGAGGCGGTGGATGCCCAGCGCCGCGTGCATGGCGCCGACTTTCCGGCGCTCAGCGACGCCGACTGGGCG
>NZ_RZTO01000717.1:0-3178 GCF_003997225.1 Mesorhizobium sp. M2C.T.Ca.TU.002.02.1.1 | reverse complement strand
TGGAAAGGTCGATCTCGGTCAGCGGCTGCAGCGCCTCGCGCGCCTTGGGGCCAACCACGGTGAAACAGCCGCGATCATTGGTGACGTTCGTAAGCCTCACGCTGCCGTCGGCGGGCAGCAGTCTGGAAAGATCGTCGAAATTCCAGCGCTCGGCGCGCGGCGTCGAGATCAGGTAGAACAGGTCCTCGCCGAGACGCGCGACCATATATTCCGCCTGCACGCCGCCGCCCGCGGTTAGGTGGTGCGCCAGCGTCACCTTGCCGACCGAAGGCAAGCGGTTGGCGATGATCCGGTCCAGCCATTGGGCGGCCTTCGGGCCCGACACCTCGAACTTGGTCATCGGCGTCATCTCGACCAGGCCGACGGCGTTGCGCACCGCCAGCACCTCCTCGCCGACGAACACGCCTTTTTCCGTCCAGCGCCAGCTATACTGGTCCTTGGCCTCGACCCCGTCGCGCGCGAACCAGTTCGGCATCTCCCAGCCATTGAGCACGCCCCAGACCGCGCCGAGCCCGGTTAGCCTGTCATAGGATGGCGCGGTCTTCTGCGGTCGCGCGGCGGGCATGTCCTGCCCGGGATATTTCTGCTCCGCATGCGTGCCCCAGGCCTCGCGCACCTTCTCGCGCGTCCATCCCTTGTTGGCGTAGTCGCCGAAGCGGCGCGGATCGAGGTCGGAGGTGTCGAGGCTGTTGCCGCCTTCGACGATCCGCTCCGACAGATAATAGCCGATCGTGCCGCCCCACAGGATGCCGCCGGGCACGCCTTCGGCGAGCCAGACATTGGGCAGGCCCCAGGCCGGTCCCATCAGCGGCAGCTCGTCCGCCGTCATCTGGAAGGGGCCGCGCACATTGGCCTTGATGCCGACGCGCCCGAGCGCCGGAACCAGCCGCAGCGCCTGCTCCCAGTTCCACGACACCGCCTCGAAATCCTCTTCCAGCAGGTCGGCGCCGAACCAGGAGGGAACGCCGTCCTCCGCGAACAGCTTGAGGTGTTCGGTGCGCTCGTAGGGGCCGAACATCAGTCCGTCGCCTTCCTCGCGCAGATAGCCCTCGAACCCCTCGTCGCGCAGGATCGGCATTTCGGGCCGACCGGCGCGCTTGCGCTCCACCACCTCCGGTACCGCTTCGGTGATCCAGTACTGGTGCAGGATCGGGATCGCCGGGATATCGAGGCCGAGCAGCGCGCCGGTCTGGCGCGCGTAGTTGCCGGTGGCGCAAATCACATGCTCGCAGGTGATGTCGCCCTGGTTGGTCTCGACCAGCCATTCGCCGCCAGGCGTCCGCTTGAAGCCTGTGACCTCGGTGTTGAGATAGACTTTCGCGCCGAGGTCGCGCGCGCCCTTGGCCATGGCGTGCGTGACGTCGGCCGGCGCGATATGGCCGTCATCGGGATGGTAGAGCGCGCCGAGCATCTCCTTATTGTCGAGGAGCGGCCAGAGCTTTCGCGCTTCGTCGGGCGTGAGCAGGTGCGCCCGCATGCCTTGCACCTCCGCGACGCTCATATAGCTCTTGAACTCGTCGAGCCGGTCCCTGGAATTGGCGATGCGCAGCTGGCCGCATTTGTGCCAGCCCACCGGCTGCCCGGTTTCGGCCTCCAGCCCCTCATAGATCTCGATCGTCTTGTTGATCATGCGCCCGACATTGATGTTGCGGGCATAGGAGGGGATCAGCCCCGCCGCATGCCAGGTCGAGCCGGCGGTGAGCTGCGTGCGCTCGAGCAGCGCGACATCGGTCCAGCCGCGCTTGGCCAGGCCGTAGAGGATACCCGCGCCGACGCATCCTCCGCCAACGATCACCACCCGCGCATGTGTCTGCATCAAACCACCGATCCAACTGTTCAGAGCAAAGTGCCGCTGAAAGCTACAGGCGGCGAAAGACCGTGTAACGTCTTCAAAAACTAGGGGTGACGATAAATTGGGCTTATGCAGCGGTTACGCGCGCGGCAGGGCGTGGGGCCTGCGGTGCTCACCTGGTTTGCCCCTCTTGCGCGGCCTCGTCCTTGAAGTCGACCTTCGTGCCCGGCTTGACCATGGCGGCGAGGTCCTCGGCGTCCCAGTTGGTCATCCGGATGCAGCCATGCGAGAAGGTGGTGCCGATCTGACCCGGGTCAGGCGTGCCGTGGATGCCGTAGCTCTCGATCGAGAGGTCGATCCACACCGATCCGACGGGATTGTTGGGTCCCTTGGCGATGGTGAAGGGGCGCTTGGTCTTCACCCCCTTGAAGGCGAATTTCGGATTGTAGTGATAGGTTGGATCATGCACCACGCGTTTGACCTCGGCTGCGCCGCTCGGCGCCGGTTTTTCCTCGCTGCCGATCGAAGCGGGGTAGACCGCAATCGCCTTGCCCGAGGCATCGAGCGCGCGCACCTGGCGGGATGCCTTGTCGACCTCGACGCCGGCAATCTGTGAAGGCGGATCGCTGCGGCCGACATCGGGCACCACCAGGGTCGTGCCGGCCTTGCTGAATCCCGCGCGGAGGTTGAGCATTCTGAGCAATTGTTCGCTGACATGGAACCGCTCCGCCAGCTTCTCCCGCGCGTTGCGGTAGCCGAGGCGCTTGAGATGCGCCATGCTCTCCATGCGAACCGGAATGCGCCTGGTGAAGGGCCCGCGCACGTCCTTGGCCGTGACGTCGTATGTCGTCAGCACAGGGCCGGCGAAAGTTGCCGCGAGCTTGTCCCAGGTCTCCCGCGTGAGCTTGCCGTCGGAAGGCAGTCCGTTCGCCGCCTGGAAGGCCGCGACGGCCTTGGTGAAGTTCTGAGAAACGCGGCCGTCGATCAGGCCGGGGGAGAAGCGGGCGCGATCCAGAAGCACCTGCGCCTTAAGCAGCATGGGGCTGACGCCGTTAGGTTCGCCTTCGCTGAATTGCGCCTGATTGACGGCGTCGGGCTCCAGCCTCGCTGCCTGCGCGACACCGCACGCGAGCGCGAGCGCCGCCCAGACGACAACAAGGAGCCTGATCATCGACGTCACTCCGCAACCGCGACAAGGACCTGCCTCTAAGACGCGGCACGTCCGATCTGGTTCCTGTCGCGGGAGCACACGAAGGTCATCGTGAATATGCGCTTTCCCCCATATACGTTTGAATTTTAAGCTGGAAAGCAGTTCCCAAGAACGCGCATAAGTGGCACTATCGCATAAGGGCCTATGCATTTTCCGATTATATGGCCCCCAGTCCT
>NZ_RZTO01000716.1:0-3199 GCF_003997225.1 Mesorhizobium sp. M2C.T.Ca.TU.002.02.1.1 | reverse complement strand
GCATTGATGCGTGTGTCGGTGCCCGGGCTGTAGTAGTAATTGGGGCCATAGGCGGTGCAGACCTTGACATATTCGACCGGCTTGGCCGCTGCCGCCGCCGGAAAGCCGCTTGCCGCGGCCAGAAATGCTAACGAAACAAGACGATGAATGCCCTGCATGCGGTGGTCCCCCGAAAATGGATTGAGAAAGCCCTAGCGCGAAAACCACCATCGAGGTCCGCACCGCGTCAATAGGGGATTCCGAGCCAATACCTGACTTTTACTGGGAGCATTTCTAGTGAAAGTGAACCTGTTGCCAGGAGGTCACAGTAGATTGCTCGTTCTATTCAAAAACTCGCGAGGGGTGCGAAGCTTATCAATTAGATATATCTAATAGACAGCTATCTTCTCAAGCCCGCGCGCCTTCAGCGGGAGTTCAAGCATCTCCATGGGGCAAACCGTCGGGCGCGGATGATCCACGTCCGGTCGTTATAGGAGATCGTTATCGGGATGAGCCGGCGGCGGGGCGGGCCCCGGAGATCAGGCCTTGGCTTTCGGTTTGACCGCCTTTGCCTTGGCGGGGGCCTTGGCTTTGGGCTTCTCGGCCTTGGCAGCGGCCTTCTTCGGACTCTTCGCCTTCGGCTTGCCTGCCGCATCGATCTCGGCGGTCGCCTGATCCCAATGCTCGAGATGCGCGCCTTCCGGCCGGCCGGCCTGCTCCCAGATCTCGTGCGCCCGCTGGCGAATGCGTTCGTGCCTGTCGTCCGTCACTGTCGCCTCCTGATGTTGGGAAGGTTCCCGGGTGCGAACATTAGCCGAATTTTCGCGCGACGTCTTCGCGATCGCGCATGGAAGCGACAGACTTTGACGGCAATTTCGCTCAGTGTCCGTCGGTGACGACCGCGATGCCGAGATGCGCTGCCTTCTTTGTGATCAATCCGGCCAAATCCGCGTCAGAGCGGTCAGTGCCTGTGCGCTGGCGTAGCAGGGAAATTGCCTCTTGCATCGACAGCAGCCCGGTCCTGTGCTCGGCCAGCAGCTTGTCGACCATGGCGGCGACGCCCGGTGATTCGACGTGTGGATGATGCATGGCAACGACTCCTCTTCGTTGCCTCCCAAACCCGCTGTTAATCCTACGCCATATGCCTACTTGCGAGAAGAGCCCGATCCCGCGGATGGACCGGGCTCTTTCGGGGATCACGCGTTACTGGATCACCTGAACGACACGGCGCGTGCCGGGGTCGATCAGCACCGTGTGATCGTTGACGACCGCGTAGCGGTACTGGACGTCGGGAACCTCCTGCAGCTCGACGGTGTCGGGCACGGTGGAGCCTATGCCGAGCTCGAGGCCGAGCACGTTGACCGAGGCGACCGGATGCCTGTGGACATATTCCTTGACCACGGTCTGCTGCTCAGGGGTGACAATCACCTCGTCCGCGGCCGCGATGCCGATACCGGCCATCAATGCCAGGCCGGCGACAGCTGGAATGAGGATGGTTTTCATCGTTTCTCTCCTGTTGCGTTGGCGAGCTCCGCCTGGTCTCCGCGGGGCGGAAACACCGGCAGGTCGAACGTTGGAGCTCCCGGGGCAAACGCCCCTGGCAAGGTGTTGTTCCGTCAGCGACGACTAATTGATTTGGCGGAACCTTCGCATCGGCCCAGCATTGGAAGGCATTGAAACTTCCCAAACTTTGAAATCCATAGGGCGGCGGCGTCATGCGAAAAGGTCCCATCAGAAGCGACATCGAATTTCGGTCCCCGGTGGCGATCGCAGTCGGCGCCGGTTTCAAGCGCGAAATCACCTCGCTGACCGCGATGCAGAACTTTCTCAAGGAGTGGCCGCCGGCCCCGCGCGACGAGAGCTACGTCAATGCGCTGCGCTCCTGCGAGGCGGCGCGGGCCGGAGAGATCGATCTCGACGAGGCGCGGCAGGCATTCCTGATCTTTGCGAAGAAGGCGGGGATCGAGTGGACCGGCGCCGATCCGGTCGTGGTGCTGCGCGAAGCAAAGATCAGGCGCAGGCGGGCGCGCGAAAGCCGGGCGCAGAACCGACACGTGCCTGGGTAGGTCCAGCCTGGCGCATTCACACGCCACAGACATCGGCCTTGCTGCAGGTTCTAGGATTTTGGCCGGCAAGTCCCGAGAGCAAGCCAGGCGCTGCCTGGTGTTCGTTTTGCCTGCAGACCGCCGCCTTGCCGGCCGACGGTCGACTGGATCGATACGGGATTTCGGCTGGTGGCCGCTATCAGCTCGGCGTCGATTCGCCCAGGGCCTCGGTAACGAAGGACGCGGCGATCAGATCGTCCGCGTCGATGCGTAGGGAGCCCTCGCCGCCCCCCATGATGGCCGCGACTTTTTGGAAGGTCTTCATCTCATGCTCGGTGATCCGGGCATCCCGCATCCTGGCTCTTAGATCGGCAACCCGCATCCCGAGCGAACGGGATGTTCCGATTTCTCGTTTCGACATGTCGGTCAGTCTCCTCCCCCAACCCGTGCCTGTTTCGCCGCCGCCCGAATCCGCATCCTGCGCATGCTTGTGTTCTCTATGAGGCAGATCGCGAACACAGAGGCGGCAACGCCTGCCCGGGGTGAAAGGTTCCGTTAGCGTTTGGTAACGAATTAATACTGGTTAACGGCCAGCCGCCCGGCCAGCGACGGGCCGTCAACCCACAAGTGGATGGACCCTACTGCAGGACCTGGACGATCTTGCGCGTGCCGGGATCGACAACAACCGTCTGATTGTCGACGACGACGTAACGGTATTTGACGTTCGGCACTTCATGCAGCTCGACGGTGTCGGGAAGGACGCTGCCGACACTGAGCTTGACGCCGGGAACCTCGATCGAGGCCAGCGGCTGCTTGTGCACATATTCGCGGATGACCGTTTCCTGTTCGGGCTCGATCACCACGTCCTGGGCGGCGACCGCGCCGGCGCCGGCAAAAAGCAGCAGGCCCGCCGCAGCGGTTGTGAGGTGCATTTTCATTATCTTCTCCTTGCTTTTATAAGTTGCCTCTCACGCTGCGCCTGCGATTTCACAGCCGGTAGGCATTGGGCGTAACGCCGACCGACAGGCCTTGTTCCTGCAAAAATCCGCCGCCGTCATTTTCGCGAAACATAGCCGGCGCCCGGCCCGACAATTTCGGAACAATGCTTTTCGAGCGTGGTTTTCTCAGCGAAGGGACCGAACTTTCCAAGGAGAAATCCGATGAAACACCTGCTT
>NZ_RZTO01000715.1:0-3210 GCF_003997225.1 Mesorhizobium sp. M2C.T.Ca.TU.002.02.1.1 | reverse complement strand
GTCCTCGTGATGGCCGCCATGCTGCATGTCGAGGGTGACGGCATCGAAACCCTGTTTGGCGATGATCTCGACCGTCAGCGCATCCGGCACGCCCGACCATGCGGTGAAAAGCGTTTCGTCGGCGGCCAGGCGGGATTTGAGCGACATCGGAACTTTCCTTGTTAACAATCCGCAGTTTCGGCCGGAAACGATGTGAAGGCAAAGAAAAACCGCCCGGTTTGGCCGGGCGGCCGATTGGTCCAGTCAGAGCAATTCCGGGAAAAGTGCGTAACGTTTAGGTTCGGCGACTTCGCCGTGACCTTTCGTCCGGAATTGCGTAAAAACAAAGAGATAGAGCATGAGACCGAAACGCGTGAAGCGGTTTTCGGACGACATCACGGTCATCCAGCCTTAGCTGTTCTTGATCTGCTCGATCGCCTGCGCCATCAGCTCGTCCATGGTGCGGCGGATCTGATGATCGGACTGGTTGACGCCGGCGGCATCGAAATCCTTGCGGATCTTGCGGAAAACATCGTGGTCGCCCGCTTCCTCGATATCGGAGACCACAACTTCCTTGGCATAGGCCTCGGCATCGGCGCCGGATTTGCCGAGTTTCTCGGCGGCCCACAGGCCAAGCGCCTTGTTGCGGCGCGCCGCGGCCTTGAAGCGAAGTTCCTCGTCGAAGGCGAATTTGCGCTCGAAGCCCTCTTCGCGGTCTTTCATGCTGCTCATGACGTCCCTCCGATCAATCCGATTCGCTTGGCGGTGAATATGTGTGATGGGCAAGCACAAACCAAAAGGCCGCGGGCCGGTCAATATGCTTCGTGGCATGCTGCGCTGCGGCATTTCGGTTCCGAAAGCGGTTGATTCGCGGGATTTGCCGATTGAGCAAACAAGGCGATTGCGATAACACCGGCATTGAACGCCGCCTTCGCCATACTAATTTAGGCAGACGGACAGGAACCGGTCACTTGCCGCCTGCCCGCAGATCCAGAGAAAAAATCAGATGAAAAATCGCCGCCGCATTTACGAAGGCAAGGCCAAGATCCTCTATGAGGGACCTGAGCCGGGCACGCTGATCCAGTTTTTCAAGGACGATGCCACCGCCTTCAACAAGAAGAAGCACGAAGTGGTCGATGGCAAGGGCGTGCTCAACAACCGCATTTCCGAGCACATCTTCAACCATCTGAACCGCATGGGCATCCCGACCCATTTCATCCGCCGGCTCAACATGCGCGAGCAGCTGATCAAGGAAGTCGAGATCATCCCGCTCGAGGTCGTCGTGCGCAACGTCGCCGCCGGCTCACTGTCCAAGCGCCTCGGCATCGAGGAAGGCACGGTGCTGCCGCGCTCGATCATCGAATTCTACTACAAGGCCGACGCGCTCGACGACCCGATGGTGTCGGAAGAGCACATCACCGCCTTCGGCTGGGCCAGCCCGCAGGAAATCGACGACATCATGGCCTTGGCCATCCGCGTCAACGACTTCCTTTCCGGCCTGTTCCTCGGCGTCGGCATCCAGTTGGTCGACTTCAAGATCGAATGCGGCCGCCTGTTCGAGGGCGACATGATGCGCATCGTCGTCGCCGACGAGATCTCGCCGGATTCCTGCCGGCTGTGGGACGTCGCCACCCAGGACAAGCTCGACAAGGACCGCTTCCGCCGCGATATGGGTGGCCTTGTCGAAGCATATCAGGAAGTTGCCCGCCGTCTCGGCATCATCAACGAGAACGAACCGCTGCGCCCGATGGGCCCGGTGCTCGTCGCCTCCTCCGAGCCGCCCAAGGGCCTGAAGCACTGATTGCCGACGGCCTGCCGGACGATGCAGGCCGTCCCCTAAACGACCGTCTAGGAGTATCGATGAAAGCCCGTATCACCGTCACCCTCAAGAACGGCGTCCTCGACCCGCAGGGCAAGGCGATCGAGCACGCGCTCTCGGGACTGGGCTTCGACGGCGTCGGCCAGGTGCGCCAGGGCAAGGTGTTCGACATCGAGCTCACCGGAACCGACAAGGCCAAGGCCGAAGCCGACCTGAAGGCCATGTGCGACAAGCTTCTGGCGAACACGGTGATTGAAAACTATAGTGTTGCTATAACCTGAGGTTGTAGCGGAGAAGTCCATGGCGGAAGTCACAAACGAGTTGATTTACGCGCTTTTGAAGCAGGTGGATCAGCAACTCGGTGAGCTTTCCTAGGACTTTTCGGAGGCCAGATCCGAACTGGGCTCGATCTGCGGGCACATGATCGCCACCAAGCGTGATTTGAAGAATATCCATGGCATGCTCGCTCGCAGCGTTGATCGGCTCGATTGTATCGAACGTTTCCTAGATGGCGCCTAGAACAACCGCCAGCTTGTAGAGCCCATGAGCTACGAAGGTAAGCAGAAGGGCTACGAACACCAGCATCAAGAGTGTCCATGGCGGCTTCTTCAGCGGCTGATTCACTGCGCCGTACTTTGAGCGAATTGCTAGTATTTCAGCGCGAAGCTGCGGATTTTCTGGCAACTCATCGTAATTTCGACGGAACAGTATCGCCCTGAAATATAGAAGCTCCATAAGAATGAGCATCCAAGAGCCGAAGGCAAGCCAGACACTCATCACATAGAGACGAATGAAATTGGTGTTGTGGCTTTGCACACAAGCATCGACAAAACTCAAGCGTCGCCCGAAAGATCTGCGACTTGTGGAGTTAAGCCAAAATCCGTCGTCATTCATCGCAAATGCGAGCAACAAGAGCAGGAACGCCAATGTAGCCAGGAGAAGCTTGAGGTATCTCGACCTGTTGGGGATGTCCGTGATGGCAGCGACACCCATCGCAATCGCAAGCCCCGAAAGCACGAGACAGGTCGCCAGCGCATACACGATCTGTGCCATAATCAAATTTGCAAAGGACGAAGAGCATCGGCCGAGATCGACCTTCAAAGAAAATGCCTTTGAGAATGCCGTCGCAAAAGTGGCGTCCGCTTGGGAAAAGAACGCATATACAAATGCGGAAACAAGCAGAACAATTGCCCAGGCGATCCCAGAGGCCCAGCGTCGATCGTCGAACTTCAGTTCCCAGCCGCTTTTCAAGTGCGTTGCCCAATTCAACGCGCCAAATAGCTTAAAAGCCTTAACCTTCGCTTGACCCGCAATTGCGCTGCCGGTACGCCAAAGTTGGATATGCCTCTTGAGTCAAATTGGACATCCTATGAAATCAGCCGTCGTCCTCCTGCCTGGGCTCAACCGTGACC
>NZ_RZTO01000714.1:0-3230 GCF_003997225.1 Mesorhizobium sp. M2C.T.Ca.TU.002.02.1.1 | reverse complement strand
ATGGAGCGCTTCGCTTCATCCGGCATCCGCGTGCCGAACTATCCGGTGATCGACGAGGCGAGGAGCTGGTTCTACGTGTCTGACAGTGTGGGCGAGGACAAACGTTCGGGCATCTTCCGCTACGATCTCAAAACGGGCGAGGGCGGCCTATGGTGCCGGGAAGCGATGTCCTTCGCCAACGGCATGGCCATGGCGCCGGACGGCAACGGGCTTTATGTGGTCGAGAGCGAAGCGCCCTGCATCAGCTATGTGCCGATCCTCGCCGATGGTGCGGCAGGGGCCCGACAGGTGGTCGTCGAAGACGTGCGCAATGTTCCGGACGGGCTCGCCTTCGCCCCCGACGGCTCGCTGCTCATCTCATGCTACGAGCCGAGCCGCATCTATCGCTGGCGAAAGGACAAGGGTCTCGAAGTGCTGATCGAGGATCCGGCGGCGACGACGCTGGCGCATCCCACCAACATCGCCTTCAAGGGCGACAAGCTCTATACTGCGAACCTCGGACGCTGGCACATCACCGAGATCGATCTGGCGGCGATTCCGGGCTTGAGCGGCGCTTAGACCCGCCGCGGCCGTCATCGGCGGGCAGGCTCAAGAGCGCGTGTCGGGTCGCGTTGTGGCGAGCCGATCCGCCGGAAAATGAAGCTTTCATTTCCCTCCGGCGCTGCCTCTGCCTGCGCCGCGTCGGTCAGCGTCGCCATGCGCGCGTGGATCGGCGACTTGACGCAGGCCGGATCCGTTGCGGCGGCATCGCCAGCAATCGCCATCGCCTGACACCTGCAGCCGCCCCAATCGATCTCGCGGCGCTCGCAGCTTCGGCACGGCTCGCGCATCCAGTCGGTGCCGCGGAAGGCGTTGAAGGCCGGTGAGTCGGTCCAGATTTCGGCGAGCTTGCGGTCTCCGAAGCGCTCGAAGCGGAGCGAGGGAATCGTCTGGGCGGCATGGCACGGCAACACGGTGCCGTCAGGAGCCACCATGAAGGCGTCGCGCGCCCAGCCGCCCATGCATGGCTTGGGGTAGATGGCGAAATAATCCGGCGTGACGAAATCGATGGTCATGATGCCGGCGAGCCTTTCGCGCGCCGCCGCGACGATGTCCGCCTGCCGGTTGACCGCCGCCAGGTCGGGCATCAGCCTGTCGCGGTTGGCGAGCGCCCAACCGGCATATTGGACGTTGGCGATCTCGAGCCGCTCCGCATCCAGCGAAAGGGCGAGGTCGATGAATTCCGGCACTTCCTCGATATTGTGTCGATGGACCGGCGCGTTGATGGTGAGGGGGAGCCCGGCCGCGCGGGCGCGGCGTGCCGTCTCCAGCTTCTTCTCGTGGCTGCCCTGATGGTTGCCGATACGGTCGGTGGTCACCGGGCGGGCGCCCTGGAAGCTCAGTTGGAAATGGTCGAGACCGGCTTCGGCAAAGGCCTCGATGCGGCCTTCGGCAATGCCGACGCCGGCGGTGATGAGGTTGGTGTAGACGCCGCGCGCCGAAAGCCCGGCGATCAATTGCTCGAGGTCGCGGCGGAGCGTTGGTTCGCCGCCGGAAAGATGCACCTGCAGCACGCCGAGATCGGCGGCCTGCGAGAAGAGATCGAGCCAGGTCTGCGTGTCCAATTCGCGGTCGGCCTTCAGCAGTTCGAGCGGGTTGGAGCAATAGGGACACTGCAGCGGGCAGCGATGCGTCAGTTCCGCCAGCATGCCGATCGGAGGCAGAATGGGCTCGCTCATAGCTTCACCAAGAGCTTGTCCGACCATTCCTGCAGGAAGGCGACGACGTCGGCCGCCACGTCCTGCGGATCCGCGTCATAGTCGGCCGCAAGATCGGCGATGATGCGCTCGACGCTGGACCGGCCGTCGCAGCGGCGCAGAATGTCGAGGCTGATCTCGTTCGGCCAGAACACCTTCTCCGGCGAAAGCACGGCGAAGGCCTGCCGCACGGGGTCGTGCTGTATGCGCACATGCCTGGGCAGCGATGGCACCGACCGCGGCGATACGATGGCTCTTTCGCGCAGCGCCGTCATTGGGCCGCCTCCGGGCGGAAGGCGCCGGGCGGTATGTTCCCCGGCGCGCCATAGGCATGCTGGAGCGCATCGAGCATGGCCCAGAGTATATCGCATTTGAACACCAGCGCATCGATCGCCTGCTGCTGGCGTTCGGCTGTGTCGGCATGGACGAGCACATAAGCGAGGGCGAAGTCGGCGTCGCGCGAAGCCTGTTCGGGCCGCCGGCTGAAATAAGCCAGCGTGTCCTCGGTGATGTAATCGTATTTCGCCAGCATCGCCGGGACCCGCTCGCCGATGATGGTCGGCGAGAACATCTCGGTCAACGACGATGCGACCGACTCGAGCAGCGTCCGGTTCGTGCAGAAGGAAAGATAGGCGCCGACGGCGAAACGGGTCGCCGGCAGCGCCAGCCTTTCGCTCTTGACGGCTTCGGCATCGAGGCCGAGCGAAGTCGCCAGATGCAGCCAGCGCGCGATGCCGCCGCTCCAGCCGTCCTCGCCGTCATGATCCTCGATGCGCTTGCGCCAGGCGGCTCGGAACGCCGGATCTTCGGCATGTGCCAGGATCATGGCGTCCTTGCGCGGAATGACGGCCTGGTAGCAATAGCGGTTCAGCGCCCAGGCCTGCATTTCGACTTTCGACAGGGCGCCGCCGGTCATCCTGTGATGGAAAGGATGGCGGTTGTGGTAGCGCTCGTCGCCCACCTGCCGCAGCACGGCTTCGAGCCCGCTCTTGGAGAGGCCACCTCGGGCCGCGTCGTGGAAATCGCTCAAAATTCCATCTCCATGCCGTCGGCGGCGACTTCCCAGCCAGCCGCCTTGATCGCCGCGTGTTCGGCGGAATTCTCGTCCAGAACAGGATTGGTGTTGTTGATGTGGATGAAGATGCGGCGACCGATCTTCACATCGGCCAGGCCGGCGATCGAACCCGCTTCTCCCGACATTGCGATGTGCCCCATGCGTGCGCCGGTTTTCTGGCCGACACGGGCGGTGATCATCTCGTCGTCCGTGTAGACGGTGCCGTCGAACAGAAGGCAGGCGGCGTCCGCCAGGCGCATGCGCAGCGCGGCGTCGATGCGCGCGCAGCCCGGAACATAGAAAACGGCGCCGCGACCGTCGGCCCCGCTGATGCGGACGCCGATCGTGTCGCCCGTGTCGGAGCTGAAGTCGGCGCCGGGATCGCCTCCTTGCTCGAGATAGAGCGCGACCTTGCCTGGCACCGGAAAGCTGCCGACGAC
>NZ_RZTO01000713.1:0-3233 GCF_003997225.1 Mesorhizobium sp. M2C.T.Ca.TU.002.02.1.1 | reverse complement strand
ATCTTGCCCTCGGGATCGAGCGCGCCGGTCGCCTCGTCGAGGAACAGAAGTCCCGGCTGCCGCAGGATGATGCGCGCGACCACCAGCTTCTGCTTCTGGCCGCCCGAAAGCACCTGATCCCAGATCTTGCCCTCGCGGCTCTCGTCGGCCAGGTGGCCGATGAAATCGCCGAGACCGGCCTTGTGCAGGGCGGCCGCAACCTGCGTGTCGCTGTGGTCGTTTTCTGAACCCGGGAGGCAGACGAGCTGCTTCAGTGAGACCTGCTGCAGCTTCACCTCCTGAGCGGCGTAGAAGCTCGTCACGCCCTCCGGGAAGACGATGGTGCCGCGACCGTAAGCCCACAGGCCGTTGATCGCCTTGATCAGCGAGGTCTTGCCGCAGCCGGACTCGCCCTTGAGGAAGGTCCACTCGCCGCGGCGGAAGCGCAGATTGGCGGCGCTGAGGAAGGGTGTCGCGTCTTCGCCCTGATGCGCCAGTTCGAGCTTCTGGATGGTCAGGCCGAACACCGGATTCTGCCTGGCGTAGCTGAAGTCGGAGCGACCGGTCTGCTGATAGAATTCCCGCGGGTTCTGGACGTTCTCGATGGCGTCGGCGAGTTCGGTCACGCGTTGGCTGTTGGCCCTGAGCGTCGCAATCGCCGGCATCACATGGATGAACCACGAGCATTGGCTGATCAACTGGGCGACCATTTCGGAGCCGGTGATGTAGCCCTTGTAGTCGAGACGGTTGTGGATGAACGACACGAGGCCCGGGGCGTAGGCAATGATACGGGCGCCGACGAAATTGTAGATCAGCTCGAACGACGTGTAGCTCGTGTTGACGATATTGAGCCGCCCCCACGTCTTGTCGATATCGACATAGAGCCTGTCGTGCATCGACTTTTGCACGCCTTCGCCATGCGAGGCGGCGACATGGAAGCTGCGGCGCAGGAACGTCGTCAGCTCGGCGCGGTAGCTGCCCTCGGCCTGCTGCATGCGAACATTGAGCCGCTCGAGCAGTCGTCCGAGCTTGACCGCGATCCAGGTGTTCAACGGCACATAGGTGGCGACGGCAAGGAAAGCCAGGACCGCTGTGCCATAGCTGCCCAGGAATTCCAGGCCTTTGACCTCGACCGAAGACCCGATCAGGTTCTCACCGATGAAATAGAGCGACGTCGCCACGCCGAGCACGCCCATGGCGAGACCGATGGCGCCGCCGGTCATGTCCTTGATCGATTCCTGGATGCGCTGATCGATGTTGTCCGGGGCGACGATGCCGCCCGCCACCGAGCCGTGCTGCGCATGGAAATGGGTATGGTTGCCGTCGAGCAGGGCCTGGTTGAACTGGTTGTTCAGCCAGCCCCGCCATTTGCGATGCAAAGTCGTCGAAACCAGATTGCGCACGCCGGTAAGACCGGCATCCTTCAGCACCACAAGCAGCACCAATATGCCGGCATTGGTCAGGATGGTCTGTAAGGGGTGCGTGTTGGCCGCGTCGTGCAGGAAGGCAATCGAATTGCCCAACTCGCCCAGCGCCATGGCAAACCAGACGCCAGCCTTGCTGGACAGCGCCGTCAGCAGCGCTATGACGATGGTGAGGGTCCAGGCTTCCTTCCAGCGTTCGGAGAACCAGTAGGCTCGCATCAGCCCCCAGAATGTACGCATCGACGATACCGGCGTCAGGGACGAGGTCTTTGCCTCGTTGGATATTTGCTCCGGTACTGTACGTCGCGGTCTGCCGACCCCAATCACGATCCCGCCCAAACCTTTCTAGTTTTGTTACACAGGGTAACACCAATTGATCATTTTCCATTAATTTTCTGGCGAAGAATGTGAACAGGGTTACCCGCCGTGGCGCACGCGCAACAGAAAGCCGGCGCCGGCAGACCATTCATCGCCTGGAATTCGGCTTTTATTCCAGTGTGTTAAGGGCAATTGAGCCAGTCGGCGAAAAGCTTCCCTAAGGGAAGCAAAAAACACGGGTTTGTGAACGAAAAAGAGGCGCCGGTCAGCCGAAATGGCTACTGCGCGATGACCGAAATGCCCGAAAATCTACCGTCCGTGAGCTCTACAGGCTTGCCCGATTCGTCTTTTCCCGAGGCACTGAAATGGCCGGAGATGGTCTTGGCGGCAGGGTCGTATTTGTCGATGACGATCTCGCCGCCGGCGAAACGGACATGGCCGACCATGGTGCCGGAATCGAGGATATTGAAACTGGCGCTGTTCGTGGCGGACCCGGCCTTGAGTTTATAGCTCCCGGCAAGGTCGTTCGAATCCTTGAGCACCAGCATCGAATTGAAGGTCTTGGTCGGTGAGCCCTGCTCGGTTCCCGACAGGTTCAGCATCGGCTTGCCGCCCATCTGCATCGTCTGGGCCAAGGTGAAAGACGCTGTCCAGGGTTTGCCTTCAAAAGTCGCCGACATGACGGCTTCCTCGGCGGACACGCGCTGCAATGTCAGCGGAAGCCCTAGTGCGAAAGGCAAGCACAGCAGTAACAATGCGCGACGCTTGACCATCCCGCGCCCCTCAAATCAGTTAAATCCTTCCGGGGTTTTAGCTTAGCGCCGTGTTCAGGGCGATTCACCAGATCGTGGGTGGCGAGCCGACTGTTAAGCAGGAGCAATCCAGGAAAAGTACGCGACGGCTTTCCGTCCGGAATTGCATCGTAGGAACGCTCAGCCAGCGGCGGTTTCGAGCTCGCCGCGCGCCTTGGCCTGGGCCACCTGGCGGATCGCGTCGGCAAGCGTGTCAGCATCCTGCGCGCCCATCACCGCGTATTTGCCTTCGAGCAGGAAGCAGGGCACGCCGGTGATGCCCATGCGCGAAGCGGTGGCGATCTCATTGCGGACGGCCTCGACGTCGGCGTCGGTCGGCAGCAGCGTCTCGACCACGGACGCATCCATGCCGGCCTCGCCGGCGGCCGTTGCCAGCACGGCATGGTCGCCAATGTTCACGCCTTCCTCGAAATTCAGCTGGAAGAGGCGGCGCACCAGCCGGTTCTGCACGTCCTCGCCGGCGGCGCCGGCCCAGCGGATGACCCGATGAGCATCCAGCGTGTTGGCGGCGACCTTGATGGCGCCAAATGCAAAATGGATGCCCTCGGCTTCGCCGAGCGGCTCGATGCGCGCGTGGATCTCGCGGATGCGTTCCTCGCTGCCGAACTTGCCGAGCATGTATTGGCGGCGATCCATGCCTGCCGGAGGGATGGTCGGATCGAGCTGGAATGGCCGCCAGCGGACATGCACGTCAATGCCC
>NZ_RZTO01000712.1:0-3235 GCF_003997225.1 Mesorhizobium sp. M2C.T.Ca.TU.002.02.1.1 | reverse complement strand
GCTCTGGCCACCGCCAGCCGGCTGGTCGCCAAGGTGGACAGCGCGGCCCTGCAGGACGGCTACGACCTTTACCTGCACGGCTTCATCGTCGCCGATGACGGGCGCTGGGTGGTGGTTCAGCAGGGTATGAACGGCGACGCTCGCCAGGCGCGCCGCTACCATTGGCTGTCGGAGGGGCTGACGAGCTTCGTCGACCAGCCGCATGCGGCGATCGAGGGCGAGGCGCAAGGCGAGATCGTCAACCTCACCGACCGCCGCGCGGAGAAAGCGCGCAGCGGCCAAGTCGAGCTGCTCAAGACCATGAGTCCGGAAAAGATCCTCACCGAGCTTGCCGTGCTGGAACCGAAGCCTGAACCCGAGCCCGCCGCGCAGCCGATGCTGCCCAACCTCGTCATGCCCGCGCATCACGACGTGCGCGAGTCAGACATCGTCATGCGCCGCCTGCACGGCAACATCGCTTCGGCGATCGAAAGCGGCCCGAAGGATTTTCCCGAACTGCTGCTCGTCCCCGGCGTCGGCCCGCGCACGGTGCGGGCGCTGGCCATGGTCTCGGAAGTGGTGCACGGCGCGCCCTACCGCTTCTTCGACCCGGCCCGCTTCTCGCTGGCCCACGGCGGCAAGGACCGCCACCCCTTCCCCGTGCCGCTGAAGGTCTATGACGAGACGATCTCGGTGCTGAAATCGGCGGTGGGGAAGGCAAAGCTCGGACGGAGCGAGGAGTTGGAGGCATTGAGGCGGCTGGACGGCGAGTCACGGCGCATGGAGCGCTATGTGACGGGGCCGAGCTTGAAGGAGATTGTCGCCGGCGAAATGGACCAGTCGCATCTGCTGGGCGGTAGGAGCGTGTTCGGGTGGGAAGGAACGAAGGGAAGCGAGGAGGCCTAGCCGGAAACGAATACCTCGGTCCGATGATGGGCAAGATAGCTTTGCTGTTGCGCTCTGAAGGCTCCGACATGCCAGGTAGCCGGCGCTTCTGCAAAGCCGAACCGCTGCATTGCCAGTTGATCAAACCCGAGCCGCTGCAAATCCGTTCGATCGACGCGCGGAGAGACCAGCACTTCACCACCATCGTTGAAGCTGATGAAGCCACGATCGAACAAATGGTCGGCATCGGGTGTCAGAAGGAGCCCGTTCATGCCGTCGAGCCGTTCTTGCGCAGAATTGCATAGACGCCATGGCTTGATATGGCTTGCGATCAGGAGCGACGGGTTCGTCACACCTGTGAGGCGGCACGACCGCTCCACCATCTCAACATTCGCCCGGAATCTGCCTTGTCCGCGGCGAGCCAGAATGAGGCTTTTTTTGACCGTATCATCAAGGCTGATATCATCTTTGATCTGCCGCTCGACAGCGTCTTCGAGTTGTTCATTGACGATCTCGAAAGTGAGGCTGTTGGCACCACCGCGCTCCAGAGCAGCGTGGTCGAAAACTGCGCCAGTGACGATTGTTTGAAACACCGCTGGCGAAATGTTGGCAAGATACGCCTTTTGATTGCCCGATCCGGACGTCGGACTGATCGGCGAGTACTTGGTGGGAAGCAGCGGCCCGAGCACTTCTATCAATGCCTTTGGGCGTACAGGCGGATCAAGCTGCGTCCAGAACACAGGAAGAAGCCAGCCTTCTTTGTTCCAGTAGGATCCAGCTTCCTTGAATTCGGCTGGCTTAGGCGCGGTGAATGCAAATTCGGTCACTCGTCCGACGTAGCGAATGGCTTGCTCGAAAAAAGACAAGACGAAATCGCCGGGCGAGGCCCGGCGCATGTTGTTGTAAAATTCGCTGCGAGCGCCATTGCTTTCAGTTTTAGGAGACCAGAGATACTGGCCCTCGATCTCCTGGCGGGCTGTCTGATTATGATTGACCCACCAAAATTGCGGCATGGCAAAGAAATATCTGACAAGATTACTCAACAGGTTCTAGGCTAGCCTGCCAGTTTGTTCAAGCACCTCCTCACCCTGCCCGCCTCCCCATCATCCCATAGTGCACCGCCAGCAAATCCAGCCCGACCTTCAGCAGCTTCACCACCACGTCGCGCCCGTCGCCGGCGCGTTCGGATACCGCCTTCACCGACTGACCTTCGAGGCAGATTTTTCGCACGACTTCCGCCACCTCCCAATGGGCGAGCGCAGTCGCGGCTTGGGCGTAGGCGCGGCCGGTTGAGAGCACGCGGTCGGGAACGCCACCGCCTACCCGGCCGCTGTCGACCCGCTCGCTCCAGGATTGCGGCTGCAGGCCTTCGCGCTGGCTGCGCTCGAAATCGTCGCGAAAGCGTCCTCCGGCCTCGCGCTGCTGGCGGCTGAGCGAGGTGATGCCCACCAGCGGATCGACATTGCGCAGACGCACGATGCCGCCGGTAGAGGTGTAGCCGCCGTTCGACACCTCGTAGACGCGGCGCGCCTCGGCCGTACCGGTGGTGAGGCGCTGGCGGCCGAAGGCGTCTTGCTTCAGCGCAAAGTCATGGCCGACCTCGCGACGGATGCGCACCTGCTCGGCCTCGCCCTTGGGAAGCTTTGGCGGCTGAGCTTTCTTGGCGGATTTGCGGGGCATGGTGCGGTCCTTAGGGTTGGGTGGAACGTGTCAGAACCTGGGTTCCTCGCCCCCGCCAAAGGTGGGGGAGAGGTATCCGCGAAGCGGACGGAGTGGGGGCCTTCGGAGGGCGCTCCCCTCTCCGTCTCGGCTTCGCCGAGCTACCTCTCCCCACTTCGTGGGGCGAGGAACCTTGATCTCGCCCGGACGCCTTCACATCCCCTTTCCGCGACGGCCATGAAACCTTGCATGGTGATGCGCGCAGTAGGAGCGCGTGGCCGATGTCGGCAGGCCGCAGCAGAGCATGTCCGGCCCCGGGCGCGCGCTGACGGGATCGTCTTCGGCATCCTCGCGCAGCGCCAGATCCAGCGGCGCGCGGCAGCGGCCGAACAGGCAGTCGAGAAAGCGCATCGCCGCGACATGCGGCTGGCGGCCGGGGTTTTTCGCGGGCGGCGGCGCCGGGAGCTTGTAGAGATGCGCTTCGGATTTTTCGCGGGCGCCGGGAGCGAGCCAGGCCGGAGGCAAGGTGCGCGCGGGCGTGCGGGCTTTGGGCTTCTTGGAGGTGCGGTTGGTGCGAGCGTTAATGGCGTCCGGTTTCACGGGAACCGCATAGACCGACACGTCGGCGGGACAGCACCCCCCTCTGGCCTGCCGGCCATCTCCCCCGCAAGGGGGGAGATTGGCGGCTCGAATGCCGGCTGCCCCTTCCCAT
>NZ_RZTO01000711.1:0-3262 GCF_003997225.1 Mesorhizobium sp. M2C.T.Ca.TU.002.02.1.1 | reverse complement strand
CCTGCTCGGCTGGACGCCGCGGTCGCGCGAAGACGCGCTGGTCGCGACCGCTGAGAGCCTGATCCGGCTTGGATTGCTCAAGAAATCGAAATGAAGCGCGCCAGGGGACGACTTCCCCAGGCGCGCCAGTTTTCAGCCGAGCAATGCGGCCTTGTTCGCTTCGAGGAACTGCTTGAGTGTCCGCGGTTTGCGGCCCGAGAGTTTTTCGACGGCATCGGTCACCTCTGCAATGCGACCGGCGCGGGTGTTGGCATCGAAGGAGACGATGATGCGGGCGAAATCCTCGGGAACGCCGGCAGCCTTGACGCCTTCGGTCAGCGCATCGTCCGGCAGTTGGATAACCTCCAGCGGTTTGCCGGTCACCTCGCTTACCAGCGCTGCAATCTCGTTGGTGGTGTAGGCCTGCGGGCCGGTCAGCGTGTAGATGCGGCTTTCCTTGGAGCCCGACGCGAGGCCGGCGGCGATGGCGGCCGCCATATCGTCGCGCGCGCCGTGCGCGATGCGTCCGTCGGCGGCCGAGGTGTACCACTTGCCTGCCGAGATGGCATGCGGCAGCGACATGAACAGGTTCTCCTGATACCAGCCGTTGCGGAAGATGGTGTAGGGGATGCCGCTTGCCTTGATCGCCTGCTCGGTGCCGTGGTGGTCGCCGGCAAAGAGCACGGGCGAGCCCGGCTCGGGATTTGGCATCGACGTGTAAAGCAGGTGCGAAACGCCAGCCGCCTGGGCCGCGGCCACCGCCGCCTGATGTTGCTTCAGGCGCCGGCCAGTCTTCAAGTCGAGGTCGCCGGTCGAGATGATCAGCACGCGGTCGGCGCCTGCGAACGCCTTCTCCAGCGAGGTCCTGTCGTTGAAATCGGCGGCCCGGACGGCGATGCCGAGCGCCGCCAGATCGGCTAGGTTTTCGGGATCGCGGGTGGTGGCGATGATGCTGGAGGGCGCAATTTTCTGCGCGCCCAGCAAGTGGTTGATGACGGCGCGGCCAAGCTGGCCGGAGGCGCCGGTGACGAGGAGGGTTTCGGTCATGGGAGGTCCCTGAAAATCGTGTCGAAGGCGGATCAAGTGCTGGTCTCAAAAAGAGACCAGCACTAAAATAGGAATTGACCTCGAGCCGTAAAGAAGGCAGTTTTCCGGGAGGTAGGCACAGCCAGGGAACCACCTGGACGGCCTAAAGCGCGTCGCGGTCTTTCAGATTGCTCCATGCGCTTTAGGTTTTTGATTTTATGCATGTCTCCCGAAACCGGTTTCACTTTCGGGAGACATGCTTTGGTTTCGATCAGCGGATGTCGTGATGGACAGCAAGATCTTCAATCTGAAAGCCAAGCTCGAGGTCTATAAGGCCATGACGAACGGCGCCAACTTCGCCGACTGTCCAGTCCGCGACGTGATCCAGGGCATCAGCGGCAAATGGAGCTCGCTGCTGGTCATGGCGCTGGCCGAGAAGCCTTATCGCTTTGGCGAGCTGCGCCGGCTGGTTCCCGATATCTCGCAGCGCATGCTGACGCAGACGCTCCACGAGCTGCAGCGCGACGGCTATGTGCACCGCGAAGTTTTCCCGACCAAGCCGCCAAGCGTCGAATACAGCCTCACCGATCTTGGGCGCTCGATGTTCCTGCCCCTGCAACAGCTCATTCAATGGGCCGAACTCAATCATGACGCGGTGCGCGGCGCGCGCGCCGCCTTCGACGCCACCCAAGGCTGATTTCTCGATATAAGCGTCAAAGCGCCCGATTGATCCGGCGCGTTCCACGCGGGATTGTCCCTGCAGGTTCGGGTTGGGGGACGATGGGCAAGTCTTACGAGATCGCGATTGCCGGCGCCGGTCCGGCCGGGCTGGCGGCAGCGCTTTACCTCAAGCGAGCCGGGCACAACGTCACCATCTTCGAGCGCTTCGACGAGCCGAAGCCGGTCGGTTCCGGTCTCATCCTGCAGCCGACCGGACTGACCGTGCTCGCCGATCTCGGCCTGCTCGACGAGATCCTTTCGCTTGGCAGCCGCATCGAGCGGCTGCACGGCACCGATGCCCAGACCGGGTGCACGGTGCTCGAAGTCCGCTACGATGCGCGGCGCGGCCGCCGCTTCGGCCTCGCGGTCCACCGGGCGGCGTTGTTCGGCGTGCTCTACCGCGCCGCCTTGCGCGAAGCGACCGCCATCGAAACCAATGTCGAAGTCGAGACGCTGGAGACGGCCGAGCGCGCGACGCTGGTCTGCGGCAACGGCAAGCGGCTTGGGCCTTTCGACCTCATCGTCGATGCCAGCGGCGCGCGCTCGAAACTGCGGCACTATCTCGGTGATTCCGCCATGCCGCGACCACTCGCCTATGGCGCCTTCTGGGCGTCGCTCGGCTGGCGCGACGGCTTCGACAGAGGCGCGCTGCTGCAGCGCTACGACAAGGCAAGCATCATGGTCGGCGTGCTGCCGATCGGCCGGCCCGAGCCCGGCGCGGAAGACATGGCGGCTTTCTTCTGGAGCCTCAAGCCGGCCGATGCCGAACGGATAAGGGCCGAGGGGCTCGAAGCATGGAAGGCGAGGGTGGTTTCGGTCTGGCCGGAATGCGAGGCTTTCACCGGCCAGATCGACAGTTTCGAGCAGCTCTCGCTCGCCCGCTACGGCCACCACACGATGAGACTGCCGGCCGGCCGCCGGCTTGCCGTCATCGGCGACGCCGCGCACTCGACCAGCCCGCAGCTCGGGCAAGGCGCGAATATGGCGCTGCTCGACGCCGCCGCGCTCAGTCATGCGTTGGCGCGGACGAACAACATCGATGAAGCGCTGGCGACCTATGCGAGTGCACGCCGTTGGCATGTGCGCGTCTTCCAGGCGCTGTCGTTGTCGCTGACGCCGTTCTACCAATCGGACTCCGCAGCCTTGCCCTTCGTCCGCGACCGGATGGTGGCGGGACTGGCGCGAATCCCGCCGGGGCCGCAATTCCTTGCCGCCATGGTCGCCGGCACGGTGATCGACCCGTTCAGGCGGATCGGGCTTGCGGAGTTGCAGTGGCCTGCCGACGGATGATCCCGGACAGGTACGATCCTTTTGCCCGAAGGAAGGCATGCAGCCGCTGCGGATAGTCCGGGCTGACGGCTTCGCTTACCGATCGGCGTTCGCTCAGGGCATGGCGCCAAGCCTGGACGAGCGGCTTGCCGTCGAGGATGCCGAAATCGCCGATGCGGTCGAACATGTCGACATAGCGGAAGACCGGCCCGTAAACGGCATCGACCAGCGAGAAGCGCTCGCCGGCGAACCACGGGCCGCTCTGCCT
>NZ_RZTO01000710.1:0-3262 GCF_003997225.1 Mesorhizobium sp. M2C.T.Ca.TU.002.02.1.1 | reverse complement strand
CCGCCAGTTCCGTATAGGGACCGTCGATCAGTATCGAGATTTTGATCTCGGACGTGGTGATGGCGCGGATGTTGATCGCCTTGTCGGCCAGCGCCTTGAAGGCGGTGGCGGCGACGCCGGCATGGCTCCTCATGCCGATGCCGATGACCGAGACCTTCGACATGCCGGATTCCGACTGCACGACATCGTAGCCGACTTCCGGCTTCAGCTTCTCCAGCACCGCAAGCGCCTTGTCGACGTCGCCGGACGGCACGGTGAAGGTCATATCGGTCAACTTGCCGTCCTCGGAGATGTTCTGGACGATCATGTCGACATTGATGTTGGCCTCGGCCAGCGGGCCGAAGATGCCGGCGGCAACGCCTGGGCGGTCGCCGACGCGGCGCAGCGAAATCTGCGCTTCGTCCTTGGCGTAGGCAATTCCGGTGACGACCTGCTGTTCCACGATCTCTTCCTCGTCGCAAATGAGCGTTCCGGGCGGATTGAGCAAATCCCCCATTCCGGGCGCGTCGGGATCGTCGAAGGACGACCGCACGAAGGTACGCACCCTGTGTACCATGGCAAGCTCGACCGAGCGCACCTGCAGCACCTTGGCGCCGAGCGAGGCCATTTCGAGCATTTCCTCGAAGGAAATCTTGGCCAGACGCCGGGCTTTCGGCTCTATGCGCGGGTCGGTGGTGTAGACGCCGTCGACATCGGTGTAGATGTCGCAGCGGTCGGCCTTGACCGCCGCGGCAATCGCCACGGCGCTGGTGTCGGAGCCGCCGCGGCCGAGCGTCGCGATGCGGTTGTCCGGTCCGATGCCCTGGAAGCCGGCGATCACCGCCACCTGGCCCTCGCCGAACCGCTTGATCAGGAAGGCGCCGTCGATGTCGAGGATGCGCGCCGCGCCATGCGCGTTGTCGGTCTTGATCGGAATCTGCCAGCCCTGCCAGGATCGTGCATGGACGCCCATATTCTGCAGCGTGATGGCCAGAAGACCGGCCGTGACCTGCTCGCCCGAAGCGACAACGGCGTCATATTCGCGCGCATCGTGCATGGGCGAGGCTTCCCGCGTCCAGGCGACCAGCTCGTTGGTCTTGCCGGCCATGGCCGACACCACCACGGCAACCTCGTGACCGGCATCGACCTCGCGTTTGACATGGCGCGCCACATTGCGGATGCGGGCGATGTCGGCGACCGAGGTTCCGCCGAATTTCATCACGATACGCGCCATGGAAGCGAAATGCCTTTGACTGAGGCCGGCTCAAGGCCGGAACGGGAAGAAACGCCAGGGTAAGCCCGGCGCCGGAATGCGCGGCCTCCTTAGCCAAAACAGCAAAGCTTCGCAAGCGAGCGCGACTATCGCCGGCCCCGGCACCGCCCATCCTGACGGATTCCTGCCGCCGATCATGCCATAAGAACGGCGAAACGCCCGCTGGAGATTCTCATGACCGAGGCCCTGGAAATCGTCACCTTCCGCCTCAAGCCCGGCACCGAAGCCGGCTTTGTCGCCAGTAATGGGACCGTAACCGACTGGCTCGCCCGGCAGCCGGGCTTCCTCAGCCGACATCTCGGCCGGCGCGAGGATGGCGTATGGGTCGACGTCGTGCGCTGGCGGAGCATGGAGCAGGCCCGGGCGGCGGCCGACCGCATCATGGCCGAGATCGGCGACAGCGACGCGCTGCAGGCAATAGAGCCGGCCAGCGTCGCCATGAGCCATGCCGAAGTCGCGTTGTCACGCTAGACCCGCATCCTCGGCTGGGCAACCGGCCCAGGCAGCGCTTTGCCACAAGCCCGGATAATCGAGAACGAAACCGGCCGACGAGACCGTCAGGATGGCCTCATAGCCAAAGGCCGGCGCGGCATAGGCGTAGCGGTTTTCGTCCAGTCGCCGATAGGTCTGGTCAAGGCGCGTGAGCCTGAGCTCGGGAAAAGCCAGGTAGGCGGCCGGAGCCGCCGTCGCCATGCCGACGCCAAGATCGAAGCGGCGGACCGCCACGAGGTTCGTGGCCGGCGTGAAGCCAAGGTCGACATCGACGAGACCCGCGACCTCGGCCTGGCCCACGCCGTTCAGCATCCATTGGCCATCGGCGAGCCGCTCGGCCTCGTAATGCAGCTCCTGCGTGCCGGCAAAGCCGTCGATCCGCGCGGAGCGCGTGCTCCAGCCGGCATCGCAATCCACCGCATAGGCAAGGCTGCAGGGCTGGCCGTCATGGGCGAAGAGTGCGTGGCCCTCGAGGCGCCAACCCTGGTCGGTCGCGCCAAGCAGGCAGGCATCATGGCCCTCAAGGTCGAGACGGCGCCAGAGGATCGACGAGTGGGGTTGCATAACCGGGCCTCCTTCCTGGACATCATGCCTTCCATTCGTCCGATATGGCGATCGCGTTTCCGCGGCGGCCAGATCAAGCCGCCATGTGCTGACATCGGGCCCCCACCGGCGGGGAGATGCTTGCCGGCAACGCGTGTGGCAGCAGTTGAAAAAACCTGCCTTGACTTTCGCGGCTGAGGACCCGACTTCCTAACGTTCGCCGAGTTCTTGGCGTTCGAGGAGGCCCGCCCATGCCAGAACCCCGCCGATCGACCATCGATGCCGGAGAAGTCGAGCGCTTCTCCGCGCTTGCCGCCGAATGGTGGAACCCGAACGGCAAGTTCCGTCCGCTGCACAAGTTCAACCCGGTGCGGCTTGCCTATATCCGTGACCAGGTGGCGGCGCGTTTCGGCCGCGACCCGCGCGCGGCCCGGCCTTTCGAGGGCCTGCGCTTCCTGGACATCGGTTGCGGCGGCGGATTGCTGTGCGAACCGATGGCCAGGCTTGGCGCCGATGTCGTCGGCGCCGACGCTTCCTCGACCAACATCGAGGTGGCCAAGCTGCACGCGGCGGAGGCCGGCGTCAGCGTCGACTATCGCGCCACGACGGCCGAGGCGCTGGCCGATGCCGGCGAGACCTTCGACGTCATCCTCAACATGGAAGTGGTCGAGCATGTCGCCGATGTCGACCTGTTCGTCGCCAAATGCGGCCAGATGGTCCGCCCCGGCGGCATCATGTTCGTCGCCACCATCAACCGCACGCTGAAAGCGCTCGGCCTCGCCATCATCGGCGCCGAATATGTTCTGCGCTGGCTGCCGCGCGGCACGCATCAGTTCGGCAAGCTGGTGCGGCCGGAGGAACTTGGAAAGGCGCTGGGCGCCGCAGGCCTCACGGTGATCGACCGCACCGGCGTCATCTATCATCCGCTGGCCGACCGCTGGCAGAAATCCAGGGACATGGACGTCAAATATATGG
>NZ_RZTO01000070.1:0-13167 GCF_003997225.1 Mesorhizobium sp. M2C.T.Ca.TU.002.02.1.1 | reverse complement strand
TGTGGAAGAAGAACGTCAAAATCGCGCACGACAACAAGGTGACACTCACGCCCCAGCAATTTGCTGAGATGTTCGTGGACAACAACTTCGCGGGTTGAGCGTGCGGTCACGGCTCCTAGTGCCCTGGGTTGCCAACGGCGAATTGCGAGCGGGCGCATATCATTTATCTTCCGATATTATGACGAAAATTTCTCCGATTTGCGTCGCTCTCCTGTAGACTAAATCGTCAGAAACGGATTGGTTAAATATAGTGCTAACGCGATTTTCCGTTTTAGAAAACTCTATGCTGTGCTTTCCGGTTGGAAAGGAACAGCATGGAAGAGAGTTTATGTCATAATCCGTTATAGATAAATTGTATGATTTTCCATAGTCGGCGATGCTGAGCTCGAACGATTTTCCAAATCGGATGTCACAATAATACCTTCTGCTGCACTGAGAATTCCCGCTAAAATATTGCCCATCGGTCATCCGGGCAACAAATCGAACCGAATATTTTTCGCCCTTCACCTCGGAAGAGTATGCCGGATTTGTTGGCAAAGTAGCCAAAAGAGCGAACGCGAGACAAAGGAATCGATTGAATAAAAAAGGCCCTCGAGTCCGATTCATAAAGGAGTGTCTATCAATCACGAGGCGTTCCTTATGATCCACGTCGGATAAGTCATCCATTAGAAACGAAAATGATTTCGACAAAGATGTGGTGAAAGAGCTCAGCCTGAAAAATAATGTTCCAGAACTCAAGGCGCGCCACCGGCTACCGTGGGGGCAATTCCCAGACATATGCCGAGGCCAAGGCGTCAGAGTTTCTACACCAATACGTCGGTGGTAGGCTTCGCCGCTGACGGACGAGAGTCCGCCCATGCCCATCCGCATCGTCCCCGCCACGCTGCGGGACCTTTCCTATATCGCCGCGAACCTCCGTTCCGAGGACCGGGCCGAGATCGACTGCCAGCTTGACCATTGGTCGCCGGCGCTGCTGGCGCTGACGGCACTTCAGGGCTTTGCCTATGTCGCCGAGCTCGACGGCAATCCGGAGGCGGGCTTCGGCGCGGCCGAGCAGCGCAGCGGGTTGTGGATCGCCTGGAGCTGGGGCACGCGCCGCATGAAGCGCTGCGTGCCCGAGATCACCCGCTTCTTCCACGCGGTGCTCGGGCCTCAGGTCGCGGCCAAAGGCGCCTGGCGGGTCGAGGCGAGGGCGCTTGCCGACAACGATCTTGCCTTGCGCTGGCTGGACAGGCTCGGCGCCACCCAACGCTGCCGCCTGCCGGGTTACGGCAGGAACGGCGAAGACTTCTTCCTCTATGACTGGACAAGGGAAAGCTGGAACAATGTGTCTCTTTCAAAAACCACCGGAACTGAAGCCGCTGCCGCCGGTGCCGACCGCGCAGGACAAGGACGTGCAGGCGCGGGAAGCCGCGCTTCGCGCTGAGCTCGAGCAGCGCCAGGGCACGCTGTCCACCGTCAAGACCGATCTGGCTCCGAGCGATGTCGCCGGCCGGCGTCGTGTGCTGCTCGGAGTATGACGCCATGACCGCGATGAAACGCAGCTTTCGCCGGCGCGTGCTGGACTGGTGGTATTGGAGGCGGCATGCAAGGCTGGTGAAAAAACGGGCGGATTGACGCGAACGCTGCCGCCAGCGGAAAAGGGCGAGCGCCGAAACAAGGTTGACATTCACACTCTCCTGGCCATGCTGCAATGCAGCATGGAGAGAGCATGACCGAGTCATCGCGCATCGAATGCCTGGACGGCCTTCGCGCCGCCGCCGCATTGTGGGTGCTGGTCGGACACTGCCTGCTCCTGACCGGCTGGCATCTTCCGGTGCTTGGCGACCCCGCGCTCGGTGTCGACCTCTTCATCATGCTGTCCGGCTTCCTGATGGTGTTCCATTATCAGTTGCGCCAGGACAAGGAGCCCTGGCAAAGGCCCGAGACCTGGCTCAAATTCTGGACGCGGCGCTATTTCCGCATTGCGCCGCTGTTCTACGTCATGCTGTTCCTCGCGCTGGCGCTGGGGCCCTATCTCTATGAATCGCGAATGGTCATCGATGGCTTCCTGGGCCGCGCGCCGCAGGCGCCCGAGCGCTTCCTCGACGGCAGCCTGAAGAACATTGCCGCCCATCTGACATTCCTGTTCGGACTATCCCCGAACCTCGCCTACCGGACGCCGCTGCCCGACTGGAGCCTGGGACTGGAAATGCAGTTCTACGCGGTCTTCCCCGCGCTGATGCTCCTGGTGCGCCGCTTCGACTGGATATGGAGCGTCATAATCGTAGCGGCGCTCGGCGGTTTGGCCGTGATAGTCCTCGAGGCGATGTCGGTCCATTTCCCGATGCCGTCCTTCCTGCCGCTGAAGATCCAGGTTTTCCTGTGCGGCATGCTTCTGGCGGGCGTGCTGGCACGAAGACAACCGCGGCCGCTGCTGCATCTCGCCCTGGCCATGGCGCTTGCGGCGATCCCCTTCGGCGACGGCTACGGCCTTTCGAAGTTCCTGATACGCGAGGCACTGGTGCTTGGGTTCTTTGCCCTTGTCCTCTACCGGATGCTGCCGGGCGTGGCGGGCAAGGTGGCGCGAAAAGTTGCCGTCGCCTTGGGTGGAGGCGTCTTCCACGTGCTCGGCGAGCTGTCCTACAGCATCTATCTGATCCATCTTCTGGTGCTGCAGCCCGTCGCGGCATTCGTCATTGCCCGCTATGGCGACGGCCTTGCCGCGCCGCTGCGCTTCGCCATCGTGCTGGCGATCGTGCTGCCGGTGGTCTGCCTTCTGTCCTTCGTCACCTACAAGGTCATCGAAATGACTGGCCAGCAACTCGGCCGCACGGTCCTGCGCCGGTTCGCCCGCAGGAAGCCGGCGTTGGGGACGACGCCGGCCGAGTAAAAGCGGCCGGTAGAACTGTCGATCTACCTCAAAGGGGGATGACCGATCCGCTCTGCGCGGCCGCGGAGGGCGTGCGAGCCGGACGGGGCGCTGTTGCGCCGGCCTTTCCAACGTCCCGCTTTCTTCCGCGGCCATGCTCGTTGGCCAATTCACCTCAGGGGTTGGCGATCCTTCGCGCCCCTCTCTGTCCTGCCGGACATCTCCTCCACGAGGGGGAGATTGGCAGCTTCTGCGCCGGCGCCAAACAAGTGAGATCATTCCCATGACCGACTCCCGTGCCCGCGATATCCTGTCGCGACAGGCCGAACTCGAGACCGAACGCGCCACTTACGAGCCCGTCTGGGAGGCGGTGGCGGAGTTCTGCGATCCGGATGCGCCCGACATCTGGTCGGGCCGCCGCACCAGCCGCTCGGACAGCCAGGCCGAGCGGCAGGAGCGGCGCGGCTCTCGCGTCTACGCCAACACCATCAACTCCGCCGCCAACCGGCTCGCCGCCGGGCTCGAAAGCCTGATCATCCCGCAGTCGGAGAAATGGCATGGGCTGACCACCGCGGAGATGGATGACGATGAGACCGACGAGGAGAAGGAATGGGCGGAGGCGCTCCGCGATTTCCTATTCGCGCTGCGCTACTCCGCCAACTCCAATTTCGTGCCGGCGACGCAGGCTTGCCTGCGCAATGTGGTGCGTTACGGCCCGGCCTATCTCTATGCCGAGGAAGGTTTTGGTGGCACGCTGATCCGCTATGCCTCGATCCCCGTGGTCGAGGGCTATCTGTCGCGCAACCGCTGGGGCCAGGTCGACATCTTCCATCGCCGCTACGAGCGCACGGCGCGGCAAGCAGCGCAGCTGCTCGGCTATGAGAAACTGCCGGCGCGCATCAAGGCGCTGGTAGACGACCCCGCCAAATGCGAGGAGAAGATCTCGCTGATCCAGTGCGTGCAGCCGCGCGACGAGCGCCGCATGTACCGCAAGGGCGGCTTCTACCAGTATCTCGACCAGGCCTTCGCCTCCTACCACGTCATCGAGGACGAGGAGGAGATCGTGCGCGAGTCCGGCTTCCGCACCTTCCCGGTCTCGACCTTCAACTGGCGCCGCTACGAGGGCGACGCCTACGGCATCTCGCCGGCCATCGAGGCGCTGACCACGGTGCGCGAGGAGAATGCCGTGCGCCGCTCCGGCTTGCGCGCGCTGCAGCAGATCACCGATCCGCCGACGGCTTCCAAGGCCAGGCTCGATTATGTGCCGGTGCTCAATCCCGGCGAGAATTATCCCGGCCTGATCGACGACAATGGCCGGCCGCTGATCCAGCCGATCGCCACCGGCCAGAACCCGAGCTACGCCTTCGACTATGCGGCGAGCCGCGCGGAGGAGATCCGCGACATGATGTTCGTCAACCTGTTCCAGACGCTGGTGCAGAACCCGCAGATGACCGCCACCGAGGCGCTGATCCGCCAGGAGGAGAAGGGCGCGCTGCTCGGTCCTTCCGGCTCGATCATCCAGGCCGGCTTTGCCGCCAATCTCGACCGCGAGCTGTCGATCCTCGAGGACAAGGGCCTCTACGACCAGGACAGCCGCTTCCGCCCGCCGGAGAGCCTCGCCGGCAAGGCGGTGCGGCCGACCTTCACCGGCCCGCTCGACGTGCTGCGCCGCTCGGCCGAAGCACGCGACACCATCCAGGTGGTGACCACCGCCATGCAGATGGCGCAGTTCGATCCCGGCATCATGGACAATATCGACGGCGACGAGGCGATCCGCGTCGTGCAGAGCGCCGGCCGCAGCCCGCAGCGCATCTTCCGGCGCAAGGACGAGGTGGAAGGGATGCGCGGCGCCCGGGCCCAGGCGCAGCAGGCCCAAGCCGGCATGGCGGCGATCGCCACCGCCGGCAAGGTAGCCAAGGATGCGGTGCCGGCCGCCGTGCAGGCGCGTGACAGCGGCCTGCTCGACAGCCTGCAGGCGATGATGCAGGGCGCCCAAGGCGGCGCTGTCGGTCCGGCCGGCGCGCCGCAAGGCGCGATGTCCGGCGGGCAGGGCGCCGTGCCTGGCTCCCAGGGCGGCCCCGCGGGCGGCGCCGCCAATGGTGCCGCATGAGCCGCAAACGCTTCGCCCGTCCCTCCGACGCCGGCGGTCCGCTCGCCGCGCGCGAGGCGTTGACCAAAGCCTATCGCCGCGTCTTTTCCGGCGAGGATGGCGAACTGGTGCTCGCCGACCTCACCGCCACGACAGGCTACTACCGCCGGCCGTCTTATGGCGACTGGCTGGCGCGAACCAAGACGCCCGACGGCTTCGAACTGCACAGCGCGCTCTCCAACGCGCGGGCGGAAGTCGTGCAGCACATCATGGGCTTTCTCACGCTGGAAGACGCCGACCTCGCCGCGCTGGAAAAGGCGGCGCGGTCCGAGGAGAGGTGAGGCGGCGACGCTGCCAATCTCCCCCCAAGTGGGGGAGATGCCCGGCAGGGCAGAGGGGGGCGCTGTCCCGCCGGCCCGGCCGTGTTTTCTCAACACCTTTCGCTGGGATTCTCAGGTGAGGTCCATCCAGGCCCCATCGAGGTAGGCGCTCTAGGGCGCCCCCCTCTGTCCTGCCGGACATCTCCCCCACGAGGGGGGAGATCAGCCGTCGCGAGCGCCGTGCGCTAACGAGCAACCTCACTCACTCCGCGATCCCAGGCTCCAGCCGAACCCTCACCATCCGCACCGCCGAACCGGCCGCCATCCGCTGCGGCCCGTCTCTGCGCGCGTCCCGCAAACCGCCCGGCCAGGAAACACCCAATGGTCCACATCATTCCTCTTTTTGTCGGCGAGCGCCGGCTCGATACCGGCAATGCGGTGCAGTATCCGGACTCCTCGCCGGTTGGCGAGGCGATGCAGCAATTCGGCGACCGGTGGCAGGCCGCCGCCGAGCGCTACGAGCAGCGCAAGGCGCAGCAGCAGGCCTTCGACACCGAGATCGCCGCGCGCCGGCTGAACGGCGAGCTCGCCAAGGCCGAGGCCGATGCCGTGGCCAATTCGCCCGCCGACGGCGCCGGCCTGCACGACACCATGTACGGCCAGGTCGATCCATACACCGGCCAGGTGGTGAAGACCGGCCTGTTCGACACGCTGTTCGGCAATTTCCTGAAGCAGCTGCCGCCCGATCTGCGCGCCGGCCTTGCCGCGCGCAAGGAAGCGCTTCGCGCCGTTGGCGGGCGGCGCATGGCGGCGCAGCAAAATCAGCGCCGCAAGCAATATGAGCAGGATCAGGTTGCGGAGGTCCACACCGCCGAGCTCAGCAACATCGCGCGAAGCGACCCGAATGACACCGCCGCGTTCGACGCCTCCCGGCAGGCCGGCCTCGATCTCATCGCCAAGATGGACCTTGACCCGCGGGCCAAGGCGCTGGCCGAAGCCGACTGGCTCGCCCGTACGGCGAAAGAGCGCATGCAAGCGCTGATCGCGCAGGACCCGCGCCGCGCCGCCGAGTTGCTGAGCGGTGGCCCGGTGGCCAGCGACGGCATGGGCGAGACGGTGCGCTCGCAGCTTGGTGCGGCCGGGCGCGATGAGCAGGCCGCCGCAAAAGGCGACTGGCGCCGCAACAAGACGCCGGACGAAGTGATCGTTCAGGCTTTCAGGGACGACGTTCCGCAAGAAGAACAGGCAAGGATAGCGCGGCAAGCGCGAGCAGCCGATGCTGCCCAGCAAGTCGATATGCGAAGCAGTATCGCTCTTGCGGAGCAAAACGCTCCCGCAGTCATCCGGAAGACGGGGACATATACTGGGCCCATTCCGTCACAGGCTAAATTTGTAGTGCTATATGGCGCGACCGAAGGCGGACGGCGATTCCAAGCCTTAAGCAATGCGCTGGAGGTAAGTCACCGTTACCACGACATGCTGACCATGCCGAATGACGCCATTCGGGCAATGGTTGCGAATTCTCAGCCGAAACCGGATAGCGCCACGCCGGCTGAAGACAGAGCTCGGCATGAGGCCATAGTTGCCGCGGCTGATCTGACGTTCAAAGCCAGGCAAGGCGATCCAGGCGACTATGTTCGTGAAGCGTTCAAGGACCTAGACGCAACCTGGAACAACATTTCGAAGCCTGAGGATTATCAGGCTGCAATCATCGGCTCGATAGCTGCGCAGGATCAACTGGGTTTCGAGACAACACAGCCGCTGCCTAACTCCGTGGCTGGAGACATAGTCAACCGGCTCCGAAATGAAATCCAATCGCAAGACGAGAGCCCAACGCTAAGCAACATCTTTGCTGCGTTGCCTACTCAAACAGCCCAAGAAGCGATGCTGGGTCATCTGCTTCAGACAGCTCAGACAAGGAAAGGCATTGCGGATAGGACGCGTCAGGAGGGGGTAGTAGACCCTTTGGCGTTGCTCGATCTTGGCAACACCGTCGAGCTAGGCGCACCGAGCGCGAACGCAGTACTCACAAACTACATTCCAACACTTCAAGAGCAATTCGGCAGGTTTATAACGGGCGACAGCCCGCGAGGCAGTTTCAGGCGCTTTCTTGCGCAAAAATTGGTGGGCTCCGAGGGGCTTGGCGAAGAGGGCTTCTCGGTAGCCGACGTGACCCCGCTGGGGGTGGCGTTCGCCTTGGATAGAGCAGGCGCTGCCGCACTGGATGGCAGATACGGCGACGCCGCGCTCGAAGCTGCAGGGGTAATCCCCGCGGATCGTTTGGCAGCGCCTATCTTGAGGCGCACCGGCAAGATTGCCGAGCCTTGGGTTGAGAAGCTCAAGGATTTCTCCAAGCGATCCGACGAACTAGCAGGCGAGGCGCTTGTTCATGGCGTAAACGCCGAGACGCTCCGGTACCAGCAAGAGCTTGCTCGTTCGACCTTCCAGCCAGTTCCGAGGTCGAAACGTGAGTTTGACAATGCAATGCTCGGAGCAATGCTTGCAAGAGATCCCGCGCGAGTTAGCTATGGGGGGGCGACAGTGGGATGGGAGATCTCAACAAATTATCGCAATACGTTTTTCAGTCGGAACTCCACCCTAAACGCCGGTGACTACGTGGTTCATCACGCTGTAGAGCAGAAGGTGTTCGATAAGTATCCAGGATTGTTTACGAAAGAGGAAATTAATTCAACAGAAAACTTCAGGGGAAGTAGAAAAGAATGTGACATACACTTGCATCAAAAGGAAATTAAGAGCGAGTGGAGTGATTTTTATCGCTCTCATCCCACAGTGACTCGCCAGCAACTAATTGACAAAGTTACAGAGATAGACAGGAAGTACGGGCATCTTTTCGAACCTCCCATAGGTGATTGATGAAATACTTTTACGTAGAGCCGATTGTTGCGGGCGATTTCGGTGAGGGTACTGTCATGGACGTAAGTGTGCATCCACCAATCGTCAGCAAGCTTGTCTTTCGGGTCGATGCCTGGCCCGGCGATGTTCTCGTAGCAAGCTTTCCTTGCTTTCTCATCACCGAGGAAGCTAAATTCGCGTTGCAGAAGGTCGGATTCTCTGGTGCGACATTCGCTGACGTCGAAATCACAATCTCCGACAATTTTCGTGACGTTTACTCCGATGTTAAGATTCCGCCTCTTGTCTGGCTGAAGATAGATGGAAAGGCCGGTCACGCCGACTTCGGGATTTCCTCGGATCTGCGACTCGTTATTTCGGAGCGCATCTTGGATGTGCTGGATGAACTGGGCCTTCCTATGGCAAGCTTCAAGCCGTTCCACGATTGAAAGATTGGAAATTGCGGCGACAGCTCGCTGAACATGCAAAAAGTGCACTGTCACGGTAATTCCAGGATCTACATCTAATCTACATGCCCCACTGGACCGCGGCACAGCGAGCGCCAGCTGATCTAAAGGTAAAAATATTGACGGAGGCCGCCACCGTGGTTAGCCATGCAGTCCGCACCGGGAAATCCGCTAGGAGAATCTTCGAGAACGCCCGTTTGTTCATTCCATTCGGCAGCGATATCGATCATATGATTGACCTGCAGCTGGGAGGCCTTCACGCTCTATCTAACTTCATGCCGTTGGATGCGAGTGTAAATCGAAGTTTAGGCGCACAGATTTGGAATCAAATAAAAGACTTACCCATCGGAACCGTGATCAATAAGGTCACAATTGGAGAGCGATAGTGTTCGAGAAATTCCGTAAGAGCTTTGCGATAGATAGCAGGGCACCCGAGGATCCAGGGATGGCCGGCCCAGACACCGGGATCGCTAGCTTGAACGCGCTCTTGCGCGATTTTGGAGGGAGCTCGTTCAAACAAGGCCTGTACCGCATCATCCGGGCGCAGGATATTCCGGTCTGGAACGCCAGGATAAACTTGGGATTTCCGGAGGCCGGTGGGCGGGTCACTTGCTTTGGTTACGACTGGCAAGGTTCTGCGTTCGCCATCGACAATCAGAGGCTGGAACAGGGGCAGCCTGGTGTTCTCCTGTTCGAGCCTGGTACCGGCGAGGCTCTTAAAATACCAGCCAACATCGAGACCTTCCATGATGCATTGGTGATTGAAAATCCCGATGCGGCTCTGGCTGCGAACATATATGCAGAGGACTGGTTGCCGAGTGGTGGAGCACAGCCGGCTTACAACGAATGTATCGGCTACAAGAAGCCGCTTTTCCTCGGCGGCGAGGACGACATTTCCAACATGGAAATAACGGATCTGGAAGTCTACTGGCACATCATGGGCCAGGTTATCGCCAAGGTAAAAGGACTGCCACCGGGGACACCCGTGAACCTCAAAGGTGGCTGAGACGCTGACGAAGCTTATTCTGTAGTTTGAAGTGGCGCTGTAGTCCGAGGTCGCTGGGAGTACGCCGTGGCCTTCGCTGTGATGGATATCAGGGCAATTACGGTGACAGTGCACTATTTCTCTTTGGCGGTACGCCCTCGTTTCTGAGGTTTCACGGCCTTGCCGATTTGCCCTGCAACCCGATCCAGAAATGCCTCGCGGCCTACCGGCCGGCCAATGCTCTCGGCCTTACGCAGCGCGTCGAACGCTGCGACATCTGTCTCAACCGGATCGAACAGGCCGACCGGTGACGGCAGCCTGTCCTGTATCGGTTTAAGATCGGTGACGCCGTCTGCTTTGCCCGTCAGATGCGCCCGGGCGCTTGACCAAGGCCAATCAGCCGCCTGCTCGACCAGCTTTGCGCGCACGGGATTCAGTCCAACATAGCGCAGCGCCGCCAACAGGTGATCCTCGTCCATCGCGACGGCGCCAAAGCGGCCTTGCCAGAAATGTCCGGTTTTCTTTTGCCGCGCATGAATGGTGCCCGCATAGACGCGATGCACCTTGGCGAGCGCGCGGCGCAGACCATCGGGATCGGTCGGAGTCAGGATCAGGTGCACATGATTGGGCATGAGGCACCAGGCCCAGATGCCGACGTCGGCGGCGCGGCAATGCTCGACCAGCAGATCCCTATAGAGCTCATAGTCGCGGGGGCCGAAGAATACCTTGGCGCGGCCATTGCCGCGCTGCGTGACGTGGTGCGGCAAACCGGGAACGACAATTCGAGCAAGGCGGGCCATTCGGTCTAACTTATACGGATTATGGGCTCGAGGCCACGCTAAAAAGTGCACTGTCACCGTAATTCCCCGAAGTCTGTAAAACGGGCAATCCGAGAGGCGGTCGATTGATGCTATCGCTAGCGACTGCGATCAAAGAGGGACGGCTGGAGGAGTTTATCCGCCAGCAAGAGGCTGCCGGCATCGGCCCGATTAATGAGGCCGCCTTTTTAAGGGCGGCCGCCAAGGTCATCAAACACGAGCCAAAATCAGATCGAACATCGCGTTCTGCATCTGGCGGTGGTTCGACCGGAAAGTGAACTCATCCAGATAGCGGTACATGTGCTTGGGACGACACGTGAATGTGCGTCGAGCGAACTGACCGCTTGAACAGAACCCAGAAACTCTCGACATGGTTGGTCGAAAAGGGAATTACGGTGACACTGCACTGTTTCGCTTGGTGGCGTGGCCCAGGTTTCAGACAAGATGATCCGATAGGCACCGGGCAGGGGGAGTAGGGGGAGTAAAGAGGCGGCAGTGGCTCCCGACCCGTGGCCGGATTTTACTCCAACAAATCAGGTAATTTAGGAGCCACTGCCTTTCGAAACCTACTACGAACTCGAACGGAAGCCTATTGGCTGGCGCAACCAAAGACAACAGCATCCATGACAGCGCACTTAATCTCGATGCGGTCATAGATCGAGAGCCGCCTCCGCCTTTCGCGCTCAACAGCGCCAGCATCTCAAACCCCGGACCCCTCATCCGCCCTGCGGGCACCTTCTCCCCGTGAAACGGGGAGAAGGCAAAGCCGGACACCATCAATAATTGCCGTTGTAGTACCGGTCGTCGCAGGGCGCGGTGTAGATGCGGCCGTAGCGGTCCTGGTAGCGGCAGAGCTGGTCGCCGCGGCGCTGCGGCGTGGTGGCCGAGCCTACGACGGCGCCGAGCAGCGCGCCGCTCGCGGCGCCGATCACCGTGCTCTTGGTATTGCCGCCGATCGCCTGGCCGACCAGCGCGCCGCCGGCGCCGCCGATCAGCGCGCCGGTCGTGGCGCGCTGCTGGCCTTCGGTCTGCGTCTCGCAGCCGGCAAGGGCCGCGGTCATGAGCACGGCCAGAATGGCCTTCTTGATGATCATCACTAGAACTCCTCTGAAGCCCCAGGGACTGACGACGGGGGCGAACGAAGCTGAACTGCGGTCGCATTGCGGCGGAACGGCGGCGGAGCCCGCTCACGAAGTGAATCACGGTTTCGCGGCGGTTGAACGCCATGGTTTCCAAACCGGAAAGATTAACGCCAACAACAGGATGATGCCGCTGGCTGAATCAGATTGCGAGGCTCCTAGGCCGCTTCGTTACGCATCGCCTGCTTGGCCGCCGCGGTCAGAAACCCGGATCGGCTGTAGCCGTGACGTTCGGCATAGCGGTCGATTTCACCGAGAACGTCCTCCGGAATGGTGACGTTGACGCGCACGACCTTCGCCGCGTCGGCTTTGAGCGTCACCAGGATGGCGACGCCGGTACGATTGTCCTCGTCGGCCATCACGTCCTCGAGGGATGACGGCTCGGGAATGGCCTCACCGTCCTCGACCAGACCGTCGACATGGAAGGCCAGCGCTTCCTCGGCCAGCATGCGCGCCTCGTCGAGGCTCGTTCCGGCCGTGACCACGCCTGGGAAGTCGGGGAACGAGACACCGAAGTCGCTGTCCGCGTCCTTGTGGATCAGTCCGATATAGTGACGCATATCTCTACCTCAGCTTCAGGCCAGATTGCTTCTCGATCGATTTCAACGTGCCGATCGGGATGTCTCGCTTGGGATGCGGCACCGTCACGCGCCCCGGTTTGATGCGGTGCTTGAATTGGGCGTGAGAGCCCTTGCGGGCCACCTCGAACCAGCCATCCGCCAGCAATCTGTCGATGACATCGGCACTTCTCATGTTGTGTATAGATACACACAAATCAAGGCTGCGTCCATAGGCTGGCGGCGGCATATCGGCACCCCGTCCTTCGCTGCCGCTCCGGGCGTTCGTTGTTTGGAAAGTTCCGTTCGCTGCGCGAACCACGCCTTACCCCAGAAAATTCCCCCCAAGAATGGAGAAATGACATGACCCGAGGACTTCCCCGGACCCTTGCCCGCGCTGCCGCCCGCGAGGCCGGCCTTGCGCCGCCCAAGTTCGGCCTCAAGGCCGTGACCAGCGGGCAGGGCGGTTCCTACCGCACCGTCTTCACCTTCGCCGGCATGCAGGTGCCGGTGACCGATGCGCTCGCCTATGCGAGCCAGAAGATTTTCGATTTCACCGACGGCAAGGTGCGCATCAAGGGCGGCACGGCCAGGCTGCAATTCGCGGTGCTGACCACGCGCGCTTCCACCATCAACGACAACGCCGCGCTCACCTGGTCGCTGGGCTCGGCTCCAGCGTCGAGCGCCACGCTCGCCGGCACCATGGTCAATGTACTGGCCTCCACCGCCCGCACGCTGGACGGCGCCGGAGCCGCGCTCTCTTCCGCCTCCACCGCCGACATCGCCGCCGCCTCGACGCTCGACGGGACAGTGACGCCGGTCGACCTCTATCTCAACCTCGCCTTTGCAACCGGCACGGATATCGACGCCGATGGCACGCTTGCCGTGACCGGCACGATCACGCTGCTGTGGGAGAACTGGGGCGATAACGCGTAGGCGTTGGAACTGTTGATCTCCCCCTTGTGGGCAGGGGAATCGCATATGGCTTTTTAGGACTTGAAGTTGGCCTGAGAAGGGATTCTTTGGGCAGGCAGTCGAATGAAGGAGAGACTGCCATTTCCAGCCTTGAGAGCTATTTTGGCGCGCTGCCT